>CAYLSF010001481.1:0-2092 GCA_964385675.1 uncultured Saprospiraceae bacterium | reverse complement strand
ATTATCTAAGTGCCTTTCTTCTATGTAATAAGGATTTACTAATCTTAAGCCTACCTTGAAAACACGATTAAGTAACTCATGATAACTAGGATGGAAAATTCATGGATTACGAGGACAACTAACTCTCTTGACATAAGCATCTATTACAATATATATCCATAATAAAACACCTGCAAAAGAAATTAATGACCCTACAGAACATCATAAATTTAAAGGTGCATATAAATCAGGATAGTCGGGTATACGCCTAGGCATTCCCGAAAGCCCTAACATATGCATAGGAAAAAAGGTAATATTAACACCTATAAAAGTAATCCAAAAATGGATCCTACCTAAAGTTTCATTATATTGGTATCCGGTGATTTTACCAAATCAATAGTAAAAACCTGAGAAGATACCAAATACTGCACCCATCGAAAGCACGTAATGAAAATGTGCCACTACATAATAAGTATCATGTAATGCTACATCTAGTCCCGCATTAGATAAAATTACTCCAGTCAATCCACCTATAGTGAATAATAAAACAAAACCTACGGCAAACAACATAGGTGTATATAAAATGGTCGTACCATTATACATAGTTAATAGTCAATTAAACACTTTTATACCTGTTGGTATAGCTATAATCATAGTAGCAGAAGTAAAATAAGCCCTCGTATCCGTATCTATACCTGTTGTATACATATGATGTGCTCAAACAAAGAAACCTACTACTCCTATAACTATCATGGCACCTACCATTGAATGATACCCAAAGATTTTTTTCCTAGAAAAAACAGGTATTACTTGGCTAATAACACCAAATGCAGGTAAAATAAGAATATATACTTCGGGATGTCCAAAAAATCAAAAAAGATGCTGATATAAAAGTATATCTCCACCACCTACCGGATCAAAGAAACTAGTATTAAAGTTACGATCTAAAAACAACATAGTTATCGCAGCTGCCAATACAGGTAATGCTAAAACTAATAAAAAGGAAGTCACTAAGACAGATCATATATATAATGGTAAATTATGCATACGCATAGATTCATGTTTAAAAAAGAGTATAGTACAAATGAAATTAATAGAGGATAAAATAGAAGACACTCCTACTAAATGTATACTAACAATTACAAAATCAATAGACATTTGAGGGTGCCCTATAGTAGAAGATAAAGGTGGATAAAGGGTTCATCCTGTACCAGGACCACCATTACAAAAGGGAGAAACTAATAAAAGAGTAAATGAAGGAGGTAATAATCAAAAACTAAGATTATTTAGCCTTGGAAAAGCCATATCTGGGGCACCTATTAATAGAGGTATAAAAAAATTACCAAATCCTCCTAAAAGAATAGGCATAATCACAAAAAATAACATTAGTATACCATGCATAGTAACAATCACATTAAAAAATTGGTAATTGGTACCTAATAAATCGGAACCTGGAAAGGCCAATTGAAGCCTGATAACTAATGAAAACAAAATGGATAAGAAACCGGAAAAAAATCCGAATATTAAATATAAGAAACCAACTCTTTTATGATTGGTTGTGAAAATTCAATTAATAAAAAATTTAGAGCTTTGGTTAATGAAGTCGAACATTTAGTGTAAATATAATGAATCTCTTAGATATATTAAACATAAAACTATAAAAATATATGCTTGTAAAAAGGCTACTATCATTTCAAAAATAATTAATATTATAAAAAAGATAACGGGTATAAAGAAAAGAATTAAACTAAAAATTTTATTATTATTAGGTAAAAGAACTAAATTATATAAAAGCATACAAACCGTCTCTAGTAAAAGGTGTCCTGCTACAATATTAGCAAAAAGTCTTAAAGATAAACTAATAAAACGAAAAAAGTAAGATAACGTTTCTATAGCCGCTAAAAAGGGCACTAATACATAAGGTATTCCTGTTACAAAGAATAGGGAAATAAATCTAGTACCAAAATTTTTAAATCCTATAAAAACAATTCCTAATCAACAAAGAAATGAAATCATTCCTGTGATATTTAAATGACTATTTATTGTATTAGATAAAGGTATTAGACCTAAAAAATTATTTAACACATTATTATGTTTTCTTCATGTTTAAAAA
>CAYLSF010001480.1:0-2093 GCA_964385675.1 uncultured Saprospiraceae bacterium | reverse complement strand
TCCTCCTTTGATTTTAGTTAGTTGTTTTTTCTCTACTAACTTTGCAGCCTTTTCCTGCATCTTTTTGATAGACTTAACTTGCTTTTTCATAATAGCAAAATTTTAAAAGTTAAAAAATAATTAAATTATACTAATGCTTTAAGCATTCAGCATTTTTAATAATTTTTGAGATGCCGTTAAGTTAAAAATTAACGAAATAGCACTCTAATTATTATTAGTTTTTATTTTTTCTATTTAATAAGTAATACCTTTTTGCTTATTACCTTATCTCTTTGTTGAATTTGTATAAGATATAATCCATTACTTTCTTTTGATAAATCCACTTCTACTCTATCTGTAGTATTGGTATAATATGATTTAACCTTTTGACCTTGTGGATTATAGATATTAATCATAGTGTCAGGTACATCCTCTATCGGTAAATTAATGATAACTAAACCAGTTGTAGGATTTGGAGCAATAGAAATACCCTGCTCTGAAGAATTTGGCGTAAGTGTTTCTCGTAAATTAATTCCTTCTTCATCTGTTTGTAAAGCAATACGTCCTACCCCGATAACATCCCCTGGCTCTATTTCACAGTCTATATATTGAGAAAAGATGTCATACTCAATAATATCTATTTCTTCTGATTCAACTTGGAAATCAGGAATTAAATCTCCTTTTTGCTCTGACGCATTCACATTTAAGGAGCTAGCAGGGTAAGTCAACGAACAAGTTGCTGTTTCTCCATCATTATTAATATGGGTATATCCTAACACATTATCCCCTAGACGGGTGGAGACTATAAGAGCAGAATTATTAGATTCTTTTACTATAGAAGAATAATAGGCGTTTTGACCATTTGCATCAAAATAGGTTTTGCAAGAATTTGGTATTATATTTCCATATTTATCTGTCTTAATAAACATCAACATTTCATCCCAAGACTGAGTACCACCTATAACTAAAACACTTCCTGTAGATATATTATCACATCCCATAACTAATCCATAACCTCCATCTCCCATTTTAATAAAAGATCTAGAGTGACAGTGATCCATTGGAATCCCATATATTTTTGACCAATTAGGAGATAAATCATCTATGTTAATCTCTAATAAGGAAGCATGTTGTTGTAGTCCCGTAGATAGAGGTTCTGTTGCATCAAACGTCGAAAAATTAATCATTGCCTTGTTATCATCTTCTTGGCTGTCTATTACAATATTTGGTACATATTCTTCAACTAGAGTACCTCCCATTTGATAATTAGTGTAAGGTTCAACAGGGTTTCCTTGTGCATCAACAGAAAAAGAGAAAATTTTTCTGGATACTAATCTATTAGTACCTACCACCAAAATATTATGTGAGCCAATATCATATTCCATATCTGCTGCTATGTAGTCTTGTGAAGGTAGATTATCATAATATAAATGAGACCATAAAACATTTCCGCCTGGATCGGTAGCAGCTATGTAGGGAACGTAATTGGTGATTCCATCTACCTCTTGTGCAGAATTACCAAGAACATAGGTTATTCCTTTTACTTCCAACAAATCTATCAATTCAGAACTTATATTACCATCTGCATTTGGCTTAAATTCTCTTGTCCATTTTACTGCCCCACTCATATCAATACTCATCATAAAACCTTGTTGTGTCCCAAAAGCACCAGACTGTCCGACTAAGATGAGATCCTTTGTTATTTCTTTCATACCATACACTAGATAAACGCCACCATCTGGATGTAGATAATGTTTATGAAATATAACTTGTCCTGATTGATCCGTACAAGTTAATACAAATCCTGCCTGTCCTGTACTATTATCTTCGACATTATTTACTGTATAAATTAAATCATTAGACGCTATAACAACATTTTCAATATTATCTCGCTCAACAAAAAAAGTAACATTATCAACGAGTACTCTATGATTGTAATTTTGACTAAATACTAAAAGGGGGAATGATAAAATTGTAAAAAGAAATAAAACGTGTTTCATAAATAAATTTGATTAAACTGTTAAAGAATAGATTAGTAAAGTGAGAAGGGCTTTCCTATAAAATGAAATTACATTGATTGAACCGCAGAAGTAAAGAATAAATCGAATAATAAA
>CAYLSF010001479.1:0-2093 GCA_964385675.1 uncultured Saprospiraceae bacterium | reverse complement strand
CATTACTAACCAGTCTATTAGTTTTATCAATACTAAGTGCTTGTGGTAAAAAGGAATACGAGGTTATTAAGAATTATGATGATACTGGTAAACTTAAAGAAACCTACACTATTCGATTAGCTGATGCGGTACAACATGGAGCTTATACGAAATATTTTGAGGGTAATTTATCTGAAACAGGTTTTTATAAAAATGGCATTCAAGATAGTATTCGTACAATGTATCATGCGAATGGCGAAAAACAAATAGAAGAATATTATGTGAATGGCAAAATTACAGGAAAGTATAAAACTTATTTTGATAATGGGCAATTAGAAGAAGAAGGGCAATACAATAGCGAAAGTGTGATGGAGGGTAAATGGTTATATTATTACAAAGATGGGCAGGTAAAAGAGGAAATTACTTTTAAAAATAATGTAGAAGATGGTCCTTTTATACAATATCACCTCAATGGAAACAAGCAAGCTGAAGGAACTTATGTGCCGATGTCTATCGGAGTAGAAGAAGAAGGGGTGGAACAGGGGGAATTAAAAGAGTATGATGAAAATGGAGAACTACTAACCATCAAGGAATGTAATATGGGGCGTTGTAAAACGGTATGGAGTAAAGAATAGAAGTAATTTGAACATTACAATAGAAAACGCTTAAATTAGAAGTTTTAGTTTGCTTTTCGACGAGGTAATTAGTGATTGATAGTTGAGGTTAAAATATTGATTATCAAATACTAATTACCAATCATCAACCATGATACTACTACTAATCTGGATATTTGGAATTGCTGTTGTTATTCAAATCTTATATTGGGTATTTATCTTTTCAAAAGTTGCTTTGTTTAAAGTCCCTCAAAAGCTAGATTCAACTAAATTTCCACCTATTTCCGTTATTATTTGTGGACACAATGAAGGACATAATTTTAAAAAATTTTTACCTCAAATCTTAGAGCAAGATTATCCAACTTTTGAAGTCATTGTCGTGAATGATCGTTCTACAGATGATTCAGAAGTCATTTTAAATCAATTTCAAGAACAATATAAACACCTTAAAACACTTCATCTAAAAGATTTTGACCGTCAATTAATTGGTAAAAAAATTGCCTTATCCAAAGGTTTAGAAGTGGCTCAACATGAAGCGGTTCTGTTGACAGATGCCGATTGCTATCCAGCTAGCAATCAATGGATAAAATGGATGTCCACAGCATTGAATCATCATGAAATAGGAATTGCTTTTGTTCCTTTTGATAGAAGAGAAGGGTTCTTAAATCGCTTCTTACGATATGATAAAGTTTATATAGCGATTCAATATCTTTCCTTTGCCCTTTGGGGCATTCCTTACATGGGGGCTGGAGCAAATTTGATTTATAAAAAGCAATTATTCTTTAAAAATAGTGGATTTGAAAAACACAAACATATTGCGTCTGGAGACGATGATTTATTTATTAGTGCTGTAGGGAAACAACAGCAAGTAGCCATCACCTTACATCCAGATAGTTTTGTGTATTGCGAGCCTAAAGAATCATGGTCAGGATTTTATCGACAAAAGTCAAGACATAATAGCACAAGTGTACATTATAATTGGTATCATCAGGTTTTACTCGGAGGATTAGCATTGTCTCATTTTATGGTTTATTTTGGATTAATAACCCTCCTTATCTTTGATGGTTTTTCGATATCATGGCTTGGGTTATTTGGATTGCGTTGGTTGGTTATGTTGATTTTATATGCATTGATTACTCCAAAATTGAAAGAACACGATTTAATAATATGGTTACCCATTATGGATCTTTTATACATTTTATATTATGTCATTTTAGCATTTCCTTTGTTAAGAGGTAATAATAATCGCTGGGAATAAACACCATTATTTAGTCTATTGACGACACTTATAGAGGTATAAATTTTAGATTTTATGTTAAATTTGGTTACTATTAATCCTAAAAACTCCATAAACTGTTAAATCAAAGCATTGGAATACTAAATAATTGTCACAATTGCATAAAGGTTAGCATGTTATTTGATAGTTTTATTATCTTTATAAATGTATGTATGTAGCAATCACTTTCAATTAATAAATAACATATAATATTAAAAAAGATT
>CAYLSF010001478.1:0-2095 GCA_964385675.1 uncultured Saprospiraceae bacterium | reverse complement strand
GATATAATTTTTATTATTTATTTTGATGTAGGTGAAGTACCTCTTGTAATACCAAACAAAGAATACAACACCCAATGTTGGTTTTTCTAGTTTTGCTTGATTGATCCATACCTCACGAGGATTTTTTACTTCAAATCCTCTAAAAACGGTATCATAATAACTATTATCTTTAATGACTTTCGTCCCTGTTTTATCTATTGTCATGATAAATTCTTTACCATATACAGCCCATCCATTAGGTTGAAAGGCAGACAATATCCAGACGTCAAAAGTCTTATCGTCATTTTGTCTAATATACTGATTGAATCTAATATTGATGGAATCAGCATGTATTTTTATATGGTTAGAAGCTGTCTTTAGCGTTCTCGAATAACTGTGTAAGATTGCAGTATCTACAGGTTCATATATTCTACTTATCTTGTAAGTAGTATCTACCAAATAATGAAAAACTAAATCAAATACACCATTTTTATAGCTACCATATATGGCATGCCAGTTTTTATCTGCTGTTTGGAAACAAAACCATTCCCCACTCAGCCTTTTTAATTCTGATGTATCAGCTGTTTTTAGGCTATCCGTTGTCCGCCAAGCAATCATATCATATTCATATAGCCATTCTGCTGTTTTAGCTTTTTGATTGAAATCCATCATATCAAAAGCGAAGTCTTGTGATTGTTGACCAAAGATGAATGATGGAAGAAGGAATAAAAATCCTAGAATTATGGTCTTATTTTTCATTAGCGTGATATTTTAATTATCCTTTTATTTATACAACGGAGATAAAGTGTAAAACAGTTGGGCTTACCTTAACTTTTGAATCCGATTGCTAAATAATGGATTAAACTCAATTGTATTCAAAAACTCAACATCAAAACTACCAATAGTTAAAAATTCATGGTCAATGAAAAAGAAGTGTTTAAATCCATTTTGAATTAGGATTTTTGCTCGACTTGCTTTAGGTAAGCTGCCAATATCTAGCGTATCGGGTATGGGTTTACTCGACTGATAGAATCTTAATTGACGAGTATTGAGTTCGATGATTGTTTTTAACTCCTTTAAATCTGTCTGTACATCCATTTGCATTCGACGAACGGATAGGTTTTTTAATATTATACCATTTTCCGTTTTTAAATCTGTTTTCCACCAAGCGAGTGTCTCCGTTGGTATAAGTTTATGGATAAAAACATGAGGGAGCGTTTTATCTATAATACTCCAAATTTCCTCATTTGAGTTTACTTTTAAGGTAATTTGTTTCATTTTATGGCGATGTTATGTGGCGTATTTGATTTTGAAATTGACTTATTATCTATACAATGACGACCACTGATGTTTAGATTTTCTCCAAAATTGAGCAGGATTTATATATCCTTTAAAAGTATCACTATATATCCATTGATTCTTATTTTCATTGAGTTTGCTGTAATAAACATCTCTGTTACTTTTTGAATAAACAGGGTATTCAGAAGGAATTAAGACCATTCTAAATTCTGTTTTGATGACACCTTTATAAATAGGAATGGCATATTGCCATGCTCCATTGGGCTGAAGCCATGAAAATCCATAACTATTTCCACACCAACTATTTGCTAAATAATCCACATCTCGCCAGTTGCCTGCTTCATCTTTTGCTTGCATCTTCATATAAAGTCTGCCATCTTGTATCGGAAAAGCTAAGGTATCCTTACTCAAATTAACCACATACATAGAGTAGCCAAAATATTTATTGTTAATGGTATCTATTGATGAAGTGTCAATTACGATAGATAATTGATTAGATGGAAAAGGACGATTCGTTTGAATAGAAGGTGCGTATTGAGGTTTATTGATATGCCAAAATTTACTTCGTTCTTTACTAAGGTTTCCTTCTATGCCACTATACCAAGGATTAAATTGATAATCTATATCTAGGGTTTGAACCACATGATTTCTTTGATTTTTGATAGTGTACGGACTAGATGATTGCCAGATTAATTTTCCTCTTTTATTAAAAATATACTTTAAGCTATCATCAAGACCGATTAGAATACCATTATCTTGAACACGAATGAGTTTAATATCACCATTAGGAATGATTGAAATCCAAATTTTATCATCT
>CAYLSF010001477.1:0-2097 GCA_964385675.1 uncultured Saprospiraceae bacterium | reverse complement strand
ATTATCTATATTTTGAGTAGAATAGGTTAATACGTTTCCAACTAAATATATATTATTTTCTAGCCCAAAGTCCCTAAAAAACTGAATAGGCATACCAGAAGAGGTATATATAGGTCGTTTACTTTGTTTAAATATTTCAGCTGTTAGATAATCTGTATAAGCCACTATATTTTCAAAATCTTTCAACTTCTTCAATGGTGAAGTCATTCCTAATTCGTCTAAAACCTTTTTTCTATAGGCTTCCTTATCATGTAAAAACCATTTGCTAATCACTAAAACATCTGGTCGAATATTTAATCCATATTGCAAAACCCATTTGGGCAGTGCATCCATATCACCATTGGCAATGATAACGCCGTTTTTACTTACCGATTTTAACGCATTCAAATTCCATTTAAAATTAGCATTACTATAAATATTATTTTGAAGCATTTTTTTAGACAAGTCTTGCAATTGAGTCGTTTCAAACAGTGGAACATAGTGGGTTAATAACCAACCATGTATTTCTTTTCTATCAGGATCTATTTCGTAGGCTTTTTTAAAAGATGCAATGGAGGCTTCATTTGTTGAATTGATTCCTTTCAAATAGTGATATTCAAAAGTATGTTGAATATGTTGTTTGGCCTTTTCCAAAATTGGACTTAATTGGTCATATATTTTCTGTTTTTCATTGAGCCAAACTTGGGATTGTTCCAATTGTAATATAGCACGTTCCGCTTTAAAATGATAATGCCAAGCTTCAGCATTTTTTGGATTAGCATCAATTAACTGTTGCCATAAGGTAGATTGTTTTTCGTAGTAATCCGTTGTTTTAGCGTCTTTAGCAATACCTCCAAATTTTTCAGGTTTGGGTGATCTTTGTGCCTGCAATTGTGTACATCCGTAGATTAAAGCTAAAAAAGCTATTATAAATACATGTTGAATTTTCATGATGACTATAATTTGTTTGAAATTGATAATGGAAAATTTACTGACAGCTACGGTACACGGCTCAAATGGAAAGGTTCAAATGGATTGAAAAAAAATAATTATTTTACCATTACTAAATTATTGAAATGGAGACCGCAATTAAATTTAAGCTACAAGATGCAATACATAGCAAACAACCTATATTATTTTTGGTGGGAGCAGGATTATCAACAGAAAGTGGTATTCCTACCTTTAGAGGAAGTGATGGATATTGGACAGTTGGTTCTGAAAATTATACCCCTCAAGAAATGGGAACGTTGGAAATGTTTAAAAAATATCCAATAGCCGTATGGAAATGGTATTGGCATCGGATGAAAATATGTGCTAAAGCCAAACCGAATAAAAGTCATAAGCTATTGGTTGAATTTGAAAAATTATTATCCAATCAATTTGCTTTAATTAGTCAAAATGTAGATGGATTACATAAGCAAGCAGGTAGTTCGGATGAGCGATTATATTTGATACATGGAGATTTAAATTATATGCGTTGTAGTAAGGATTGTTGTGAAACTTTATTTGAGCTACCTTTTGATTCAACTAAAGATATTGAAGTCGTAAAATCTGATTTGATTTGCCCAAATTGTGGTCATATGGCTAGACCGCATGTACTTTGGTTTGATGAAACTTACAATGAAGTCTATTACCATCAAGATACAGTAGTAAATTTAGCACTTAATGCTGCCGCTTTATTTATTGTGGGTACTTCGGGGGCGACTTTATTACCATGGGTGATTCATGACGCTGTACAAAAGAATGGTGGATTAATCGTGAATATAGATCCAAATGAAAATAGATTTTCTAAAAGAATAAGCATGAACTCAAATGGCTATAACCTAAAGTATAAAAGTAGTGAAGCCCTTGCAGTAATGTATGAGGTCATAAGGTAACATTTTTAATTTTTTCTTAGTAATTCTCAGATTTACTTCTTATACGGAGGTAGCTCCTTTTGCTAACCAATTTGGAGAAAAACAACCTAGAACTGCTCATCTTTCTCATGTTGCTGACAAGAGAATGAAAGCTTTATTAACTAATGGTGCATATGCAGCAATTACATTTTACACAGAACTCAAATCCTACTTTGATAAACATATCACGGTAAGTTAAAGTGAGTTCTGTGTCATTAATCTG
>CAYLSF010001476.1:0-2100 GCA_964385675.1 uncultured Saprospiraceae bacterium | reverse complement strand
TTGATAAACTGGTTAAGGCATTCGTAGTTATATAGTTTTTAACTTTACCAATCACATATAATTTTATAAAAAACATGAATATACAAAATAAAGTAGCTGTTGTAACAGGAGGTGCTTCTGGATTAGGAGAAGCCACTGTTAGAAATATCGTTGCCCATGGAGGAAAAGCCCTTATCATGGATTTGAACATGGAGCGAGGAAAAGCGTTGGTTGAAGAACTGGGAAAAGATAAGGTCATCTTTGACAAGACAGATGTAACAAGCGAAAGTCAAGTTAAAGAAGCATTAAGTAGAGTCGTCAGAACGTTTGGTACGGTACATATTTGTATAAATTGTGCAGGAATCGCTATTGGTCAAAAGACGGTTGGTAAAAAAGGAGTTCATTCTTTAGGAGCATTCCAAAAAGTCATTAGTGTTAATCTAATCGGTTCCTTTAATGTATTAAGACTGTGTGCTGAAATTATGCAAGGGAACGAACCTAATGATATTGGTGAGCGAGGTGTTATCATCAATACAGCTAGTGTTGCCGCTTATGATGGTCAAATAGGGCAAGTCGCTTATTCTGCTTCCAAAGGCGGAATTGTAGGAATGACTTTACCAATTGCAAGAGACTTAGCTCGTTCAGGAATTCGTTGTATGACGATTGCACCTGGTTTATTTTATACGCCTTTATTTGAAAGTTTACCTGAGGAAGCTATTGAATCTCTCGGGCGTCAAGTTCCTTTTCCTCCAAGACTCGGAAAGCCTTCAGAATACGCTAAAATGGCTCAATCTATTATTGAAAATCCAATGCTCAATGGAGAAGTTATTCGATTAGATGGAGCGATTCGTATGGCACCAAGATAAATTTAGTTATTAGTTGCTTAGTTATTAGTCAATAACTCCTACAACAAAGTTTTGTGGAGAAAAACTTTGTTCTACACTTATTATTGGATATTTCATTTACTTCGAAGTAAATTAGAAATGTCCAATAATAGTTGATTTATAAGCTATCCCGATTCATGCCTACATTTTCCAAATCTAACTTATTGATTATTGGTTCTTTTGCTGCCATCTATTTTATTTGGGGTTCTACTTATTTAGCCGCAGCTTATGCGATGGATGAGCTACCACCTTTTATCTTGATTGGCTCAAGATTTACTTTGGCTGGCGTAATATTGGGTTCAGCGACCTATTTATGGAGTAAAAAACAACCAATCACCTCTCGTCAATTACGTAACGCCATATTCGCTGGTATATTAATGTTAGGGTTTGGGGCAGGACTAACGTTTTGGAGTGTTCAATATTTGGACACAGGTTTGATTGCTTTAATTATAGCCGCTCAACCTTTGATATTGATACTCATGATATGGGTTTTGCAGCATAAAAAACCGACAGCACAGGCTTACATAGGTATTTTTTTGGGAATGACGGGTATGTATTTTTTAATGAATCAAGATATTCTAATTACGACGACTCGTCAATGGATAGGCGTATTGTTTATATTTTTAAGTATGCTAGCCTGGGGCTATGGTACACTATTGGTCAACAAAGGAGATATGCCCAAACCACATGGCATTAATAGTGCGATACAAATGATTACAGGAGGAGTATTTCTTTTAGTCGTCAGTTTCTTTTTTGAAGATCATAGTTCATTAGACATTACTGCCCTACAATCAACGACATGGCTCGCTATAGGCTATTTGGTCTTTTTTGGCTCAATCATAGCCTTTTCTGCCTTTAACTATTTGCTAACCAAAGTATCTCCCGAAAAAGTATCCACAAGTACTTATGTCAATCCAGTTGTTGCTATGTTTTTAGGTTGGTTTTTTCGAGACGAATTGATTACTTCGCAATCTATTTTCGCAGCAGCTATTATGCTTACTGGCGTATTTTTTATTAACATGAAACCTGAGTATCCAAAACAAATTATAAAGCGATTTAGAAAGATTAGTCGGTGATATAATTGGCAGTGTTATCGAGAGACTTATTCATTCAAAATTAAGATTCTTTGAAGAAAAGCACGATTGTCACCAGGTGTCCCGATAGCTATCGGGAGAAAATAGGATACAACTTCTTGTAACGCTTGCTGAATATTCATGACTCTTTTCTACGAAAAGTC
>CAYLSF010001475.1:0-2106 GCA_964385675.1 uncultured Saprospiraceae bacterium | reverse complement strand
CTATTGATAATCCATTATCTAAAGGTTTTAGAAAGACATTGAATAAATACTTTTCTACTGATAGTGTGTTGTATAAAATTGGATTAAAAACAAAAGAAGGTCAATTACTTGTTTCTCAAATTTTAGATATTTCATTTAATGAATTAGATAGTATATATCTGAAAAATCGTAATCCAGTTGATATACAGTTTAATATAAAAACCGATGGTTTTTTCAAAAAAATACACTCTCAGACATATTATAAACCTGAAATATTAGCAAGTTTAATCCAAGAAATTGATAAACTAATTCATATAGAAAAAGCTAAAATTCACGAAAATCAATTTAAAGAAAAATTTAAAACTACTCCTATAAAATATGAACTATTAGAAAATGGGAGTAAAAGATATAGGTATGGAGATAACATATTAGAAGCTAATGGTATGTGGGCAATTGAAGAGTATTCTCTAAATGATACTTACCGTCTTGAACTTAGAAATCTATTAAGTTATCGTCCATATACAATTGTGAGAATACTTAAAAATGATGAAGTTGATAATATATTGACTAATCAATTTTTTGAGGGGCATTTTCACACAATAGAATCTACAATTATTAAAAAAATGGATGGTGGAGTATTTGAAATTGAGTTTATTTCAAAAAAGGATGATAGAACTACAAAAATAATCACTTTATCAGAAGATTGACATTACACCTAAAAACAGACAACCTATAACAAACTCCAATTTGTGAATCCCATATCATTTACCGATATTTGGCACTCTACAACTAACAGGCAATATGAGTATATGGAATTCGTATAAGTTTGATTTACCCTCTAAAACACCCGAACAGGTGATTGAACACTTTAAAGCCATTCTTCAATCCCTAAATATTCAAAAGCCATTAGAAATTATATTTGATACGCCTACTCAACAAGGGCTGTTAGATGCTCAACAATTATTTGGTGAACAACTACTTCAAACACCTGTAGATATAGGAGGTAGAGGACGATCCGAAAATTACTTAGCGATTATAGAGTCCTGCTTGCCCTATTTGAGTCAAATTAAAAACCCTCGCACGAGTTTTAATCTAACCTTTTTTACTATTAATAAAGATTATACATTAAGTACAGGTTTTTTACATAATGAATATTGGACGCCTTCTATTTACCTATCTTTTTTAGAATATGGGGAACGGACTAAGTTTAGAAGTATTCGTAATTTGCAACCGAAATATTACCAACAAGAGTTGGAACGGTTGAATTTATCTGAAGATTTTTACCAAACGATATTGGATATTAATAATGAGTCAATTTGTAATTTTTATAAAAAATGTATGGCTGCGATGGATATGCCAATTCAATTTTCGATAGATGAACGAGATAAATTGGTTTTTGATAAACAGCAAATTTCAAAAGATTACGTTGCTCGAAAATTGGGGTTTTCTTCTTTTCATCTGATTCCCAACTCTAAATCTGTAAAAGATGCGATGCAATTGCTAAGTCAATTGTTAAATCGAATTGATTTATTGGTGTCAGAATATCGTTTTGCTTTTTCTACTTCCTATCAAGATGCCTTAAAAATTGCTCAAGTTCCTGCACTTTTTCACGATGAAGTGAGTTTTAGAAATGCCAATATTTTACAATGTGATAGTCAAATGTTGGAGCATTTTAAAAATAAACGATTGCCTGGTACAATGACCGTTACTGTGCCTTTTACGCCTCCAGAGTTATTAGATGAAGAAGATGCGATGAGTGAAATTTCGTTATTCTTATCGCCTGATATGGCTGAAATAGAAGTCGATATTAGTAGTAGTGAGCATTATCCGTTAATTGTAGAGTATCTTCAACTTCAGACAGAAAGAGGATTAAATTGGTTTGCAGCGTTGTAATAGTATAACAATTGGCAATCTACAATAGACTGTTTTTATATTGCTTACTCTTAACTAAAATAGATTTAATGTGTTGACAATGAGGGAGTAATATTTAATTAGTGAATTAGTGACAACAATTTCTTATTTAGATTTTTGAGGAAATCGTAAATTATAAATCCGTACGATTTTACCTATTCAACAGATATAAGATTTATGTCCCGATAGCTTCCCGTACAGTAATCGGGAGGGATG
>CAYLSF010001474.1:0-2109 GCA_964385675.1 uncultured Saprospiraceae bacterium | reverse complement strand
AATATGAAATTCAAATCATTATTATTAGCAGGTTTAATATTAGCTGCTTTCACACTTCACGCTCAACCGAAAAAAGGACGTAAAGGAAAACAACAATTACCAGAGGGGTATAAAACCGAAATGAAAGCTTTTTATCAAAATGAGGTTTATCCAATTTTAAAAGAAAAGCACGATGAATTTGATTCCGAATTAAGTGGAGAAGATTTAACGACGTTACAAAATTTAAGAGCGGAAAATAAAGCCATCAAACAGCAGCAAAGTGCATTAAAAAAGGAAATGCGTGCAGAACGTAAAAATGGCGAAATGGATAGAGAAGTACTCAGAGAAAAGTATGGAGAAAGAATGAGAGGATTACGTCAAAATCAGAAAACTATTATGAATAAGTTGAAGCCTATTGTGAAGAATAACCAAGAATTGGTTAAATCAACAGCTCAAGAAATCATGGAATATAAGGAGGAATGGCAGGCACAACGCAAGGCTATAGCGGAAAAGCATGATGTAAATCCAAAACGCAAAAAAGGAAAAAGTAAGCGTAAGAAACGCACAGACATTGATGAAGAAAACGAACCTAGAAAGAGAGGACGTAGAGGAGAACGTGCAGAAAGAGGGGAGAGAGGTAAGGGTAAAAGAGGACAAAGACAAGGAAGAGGTCAACGAGCAATTGCGTCTTTCTTACTTTGGGATGGTACAATGAAAAGCGTAGGTGAAGTAGATGAAAATGCAGCACAAATTTTAGAGGAACAACCTCAAATAGAGCAAAACTTTCCAAATCCTGCTATGAATAATACCCGTATCAACTTCAAATTACCGAAGGAATCGGAAAATGTTCAGTTAATTATTACAAGTATGGACGGAAAAGTGATGACAGAGCAAGTTTTCAAACAATTATCTGCTGGAGAGCACCAGCTAGATGTCGATGTTTCTAATTGGGGAGCAGGCGTTTATTTTTATACCATTCAAACGGAAGGATTTAAGGAAACCAAGAAAATGTCAGTTCGATAGTTGGATTGATTGATTTAGTCTGTCAAAATAGAAAAGAGAGTTAAAAGTGGCTACGGATATTATCCGTAGCCACTTTTATTTTATGTCACATACGTGATGATATTGTATATTAGCATTTTAGGTTACTTTCCTATAACTTCAAATTATGCAATTCTTATCAAACATCACCTTTCAAATTATTACAATTACTGTAATCGTTGTCTTATGCTGTAGTTGTGAATCATCTAAAGTGGATGCGGATATTTCATCTCAATCCCAAACTGAGGTCAATACGGATACGCTAGATAAGTATGAGAAGTCTTTTAAAGAGTTCGAGTCCTACTACCGTAAAGAGGATAAGCATATAATACAACGTTCTGACTCCTGCATTCACTATTTTCTCAAATGTTTGGACACTAAAGCAATACCTGACTATAATAGGGGAGTAGAGGTATTGATTGAATTACAAGAGCAATATCCCAATAACTTTAGAGTTGAAGCACTAGGGGCAATAGACATATACAACCTTTTGGTCAAAGGTGTACTTGGACAAGAGAATGATACGGATTCAATAGAGGTCGTAATAGAAAAGCAATTCTACCAGTTGAAAATATAGATTAGATGTGATTCATTCAAAATTTTAGATGGATTTTATTGATTGTATTATTTTAAACAGTATATTTATGGATGTAAACCTTTAAGAAGTAGTATAAAGTTTTGAAAGCGTTAATTGATATAGGTTTATCTCAAGAGAAAGATAGTATAGATAGTAGCCCCAATATTGGCTACACATCATAAGTTTTAAGTAAGAGAGCAAAAAATAAGTTTGAAAGTATTAATTGGATGGATACTTATGCCTAGATGGTATTGGTGTATTTATTAAATCCTTTATGACTCATCATTAGGACAAAAAAAATAAGAGTATTTTATTTACAAATACTTGAATCAATGATTAGTAAGGGCAAACGCATAAGATAATTTTGTATTCATGTGTTTAATCAAAAAATATACTAAGAAATAGTATTATGATTGCTTGATTTAGAATAAAATTTTGTTTGCATTTTTTAGTATTCAAATATTAGACTTGTTCTGTTATAAATCATTGATAATCAGAGGTACGATTCATCC
>CAYLSF010001473.1:0-2112 GCA_964385675.1 uncultured Saprospiraceae bacterium | reverse complement strand
AATTTTTTAGCATTTTTAAACGCCGCTTCTTGATACTTTAATAACCTTAAATAAATATCTGTATCGTTTTTTTGATATTGATGTCCTAGTAAAATACTCAAAAAGCCTTTATATACTTCTCTTTCTACCTTGAGGTCATGATAGTAAAAATGAAGGGAATACCACAACTCAAGAGCGATATTGCTAAATGCTAGTCGAATATTATTTCTATCTGCTAGTTTCTGCGTTTGTTTAAAATTACGCTCTGTCATTCCTTCCATATCCAGCACACACCACACTTGATCAAATTCCATTTCCTCTTCTTCCTTCAATCTTCTTTTTAAGTCTATCGCTTTGACGACTAATTCCTCTGCTACATGCTGAAAGCTATAGACTTTGGTAGAACTCACTCGAAATCCTCGAAAATAATTTGGTTCCGTTCTTCCTTTTTCGCACACAATCAACATCGTTTCCTTTAGGTCACGATTACCTACTTGCCGATGTTTTATCCGCATTCGGCGTCTTGCTCGCTGACGCATTTTATTTAAATATCGGCTGTGGTGCATTGTAATTATGAATTGTCGAATGTTGTTCCTCCCGACAGTTAACAGGAAGCTCTCGGGAATTGAATGTCAAATTACCGTCTAAGGCAATAATAAACAATTGTTTTTAATTTTAATATAAATGGTGAGTTAAATATAGTATTTATATTAAATTCTAAGAGCTATCGAGAAACTATAAGAGACCAGAATATCATTTTGAAGAAAAATTTCCCAATTAGGGATAAAAAACCATATTCCAAAAATATAATAAGCTAATAATCAACATTTTAATATTTTGGTACATTTTAGGCAATTACATAATCATACGTAAACAAGTAATGAAGAAATTAATAGTATAAGTAATAATAAAAGGTATGTTTTCATAATGTTTTAAGGTTAAAATTGGGTTAGGTGTTTTATGAAGCTCACGCAAAAGCGTGGGCTTTTTTTTATAATTCCTATATGAAATGATTAGATTTGTGAGATACCATCATCAAATCGAACTAAATTATGAAGCGTTGGCTAAAAATTACTTTATACACCATTTTAAGTATTTTGGTAATAGGAGCAGTTATCATTGGAATATTCATTTATCAAGTGAATTACGGCTTACCTTTCTTTGACCACGAAGCACCCGAAATCAAAAAAGATCTAAATGATTTTTCTATCCTTATTTTCTCAAAAACCAATGGATTTAGACATGGAGAAGCTATAGATGCTTCTTTGAATGCTTTTGATAAAATGGCTGATGATAATGGTTGGTCTATTGTACATACGGAAAATGGTGCTATTTTTAATGCCGAGCAATTAGCTTTATTCGATGTGGTAGTTTGGAATAATGTAACAGGAAAAGTATTGACTGACGAACAACGAAGTGTTTTTGAAACATATATCGAAAACGGAGGTGGATATGTAGGCATACATGGTGCTGGAGACTTTTCACATCATTGGAAATGGTACAATAAAAATCTGATTGGAGCGTCCTTTTCACATCACCCGATGTCTCCTCAATTACAGAATGGAACAATGATATCAGAATGTCAAGATAATCCATTGTGTAAAGTGCTACCCTCTAAGTTTAGCAGAATGGAAGAATGGTATGTCTTTTATGATAACCCTAGAGATAAAGGATTCAAGATTTGGTTTACCGTAGATGAGGCAACCTTTAATCCGAGTGGTCAGTTTGGATTTTTACAATCCGATAAAAATTGGGGAATGGGAGCAGATCATCCTGTGGTGTGGTCAAAATGTGTGAAAAAAGGTCGTACTTTTTATTCCGCTTTAGGACACACAGGAGATTCTTTCAAAGAAAAAGAACATCTAGCCATTTTAGAAAGTGGTATCAGATGGTCTGGAAAACTTTCAGGAATTTGTGAATAGAACAGGGGCAGCGTAATATAAAAATTACAATCATTATATTGATAACACATAGACATAAGGTGGCGAAGCCACAAATCCTAATTTGGAATGACGTTGTTGCATGGCTACAATTTTATTTAATATTTTGATTTTCAAAACATTGTAACACAATTATTCTTCAGTCTATTTTTCAAATAGTCGACGAAAAAACTCAAAGTTTATTAACTTTGAA
>CAYLSF010001472.1:0-2113 GCA_964385675.1 uncultured Saprospiraceae bacterium | reverse complement strand
GTCTTACTATGTATGGCAACTAGTGGAGTATTCGCACAAACAGTAGTCTGGTCAGAGGATTTTTCAGGTGGTGCGCTACCCAATGGCTGGGTTACAACTGATGCTTCAGGTCAAGGATTTGTATGGGAATATAGCACAGGAGGTCCTATTTTTGGTACACAACCCGTGTTTTGTTCTGCCTCAGCGGCTGACGGATTTTTACTAATGAATTCTGACGCAGGATTAACTGTTGCATTACCTCAAAATCATGATTCAAGAATAACGACAAGTGCCATTGATTGTAGCTCATTATCTACTGTAGTCGTTCGATTTGAAAATCAGTATGCTTATTTTTCTGCAGCTTCTGTTGCAGAATTAGGTGTTAGTACGGATGGTACGAATTTCAATTACTACACTATTTTAGCAGGTGTTACTGGTAATGATTTAAGTGACTGTGTACAAATAGAGGAAGTTGATATTACAGCGGACGCAGCAGGTCAATCCACAGTATATCTTCAATGGAGATGGGTCGGTAATTGGGAGTATACTTGGAGAATTGATGATATTACTGTTCAAGATGGAGGTACACCTATACCACCTAGCAGTATGCGTATTACTGATTTCACAGCAATTAGTACAGCATTTGCAACACCTACAAATAATGCAGATTCTGTTCGATTTTTAGCAGATATTGAAAATATTGGTTCTGCCGATCAAACAAATGTGAACCTAAATGTAACCGTTGTAAACGATGCAACTAGTGCAGTTGTCTATAATCAAGATTTAGCTTATGGAACTATAACCGTCGATTCTTTAGCAGAAAATCAATTATTTCCAATTGCTTTTGTTCCCGATGATTCACAAACGGGTTCTTATACGATTACCTATACACTTACATCAGACTCTACAGATGTTGACCCTACAGATAATACAGCTACACATACCTTTTTTGTTACAGATTCTTTATTTGCAAAAGATGATCTAATTACAACACAAATCACTCCTGCTGATGATAATAATTATACTTACGGTACACACTATCATGTGTATGACGCAACAGGGGCAAACGGTGGAGATTTGCAAGTGACTTCTATGCAGTTTGGGTGTGCTAATCCAACGCAAATGGCAGGAAATGGCGTAGATATTTACTTATATAAATGGGATGATGTAGATGGAGATTTATCCATCGGAGCATTAGGAACTGAGTTGAACATCGTATCGTTAGCTAACTATACCTTTACAGGGAATGAAACTCCAAACGGCTATATTACTGTTGCATTAGAAGATTTCAATAGTCCTGGTAACTTATATTCCTTAGAAGCGAATACAGATTACATATTAGTTGTACAGTTTTCAACAACAGATCCTAACCTTGATTTCTTCTTATCTGTTTGTGATAACTTTGATTATGCTGCTGCTGATTTTGCTGCTGCTTTGTCAGGTGTAGCTAGATTGTCAGAAGTATTGGATGTTGGAAATACGGGAGATTTAAATGGTGGATTTGTAGGTAATAATGTTCCTGCTTTACGTTTCTTTGCCGTAGAACCTCCTGTGTCAACTAATGATGTAAGAGAATTGCCTAATTCTGCATTAACTGTCTTCCCTTCTCCTGCTACAGATTTCGTTAATGTTAGTATTGAGTTAGATGAAATGGTAGAAGAAGCAACGATTACAATGTATAACTTAACGGGTCAAATTATTCAGACTAGGAATCTTTCTAATGTGATACAAGATACCGTGAATTTTGATGTATCTGAATTAGCAGCTGGAAAGTATGTTATCAATATTGCAACGGAAAATGGTATAAAAACTAAATTTTTCACAGTTGTACGATAAGATATAATCTAATTAATTTTATGAAGGGGACAATCGAAAATATTTCGATTGTCCCTTTTCTATTTTATGAATATAAGCGAGTTCTATGCTTAAAATATTTCATCAAAAAATTGACAATACTCTCTATTTTTGTAAACTTTGTAGTTATTCTATGATTTATGGTGAATTTGATTATAAATAAGGATTTTTAAAATATTATCCTACCAAAATAGCGTTATATCTCTAATCAAAGGTTTAATAAAACACTCACGAATCATTTTTTTGAATATATTTTAATTTTAGGATTAATCTTTGTGGT
>CAYLSF010001471.1:0-2115 GCA_964385675.1 uncultured Saprospiraceae bacterium | reverse complement strand
TAATCAAACTATTGAAAGCTATCTGCGGAAAATAAATTTTCATGCGTTTGCCCTTTATTTGAATAACCATTGGTATAGTTATTCTTCCTTCGAAATAGTATTATTATTTAAAATAAGTTAATCGTACAAAGGAGTTTTTGAAAGAATATGCTATTTTGATTGAAACCGATAAGGAACTAAGAGGGATATACAAGGAAAATGGAATCTAATTATAATGGAACAATCTACTAAACTATAGTACCTAAGTAGTCATTTCATGAAAACTTCTACCTAATTTATACATAAAATCCTATCCTTCATGTAATCCATCAGGTCTATAAAAAATATTGTCCGTTAGTGCTTCGTAAATTAATAAATCCTAAGGTTTCACTTTTTCTTTATCATAAGCAATAATTCTTGCCCTTTTCGTTAAACCAAACCAAATATTATCATCTGCTTATAAGCTGACTACCATAGTGCTTAATAATCCATCAAACCCAATCAATTTATAATAATATTGAGAGCTAAAAACTAAGAACCTATATAACTATCTGTTAAAACACATGTCCCATGAAATCGACCATTTTTGACTCATCCCATGCTTTAAAACTCAATGGCTTTACCATAACCGTATCCGGTAAAGTTCGACTAGTAACCCCCAGAGATTGGTGCTCATTAATCATCAACCATCGACATGGATTATTGACCAATTGATAACCATTCTTTTCATATAAACTATGGTCATCAGCAAATAATACAATAAAATCAACTGTTCCTTTTTCTCCTAAAAATTCTACTTTTTCTAATATATCGGAAGCAATACCTTTAGAGCGATATTCTTCATTTACACATAGATCTACAATACCCAAAATACGAATGGGTTGTTTGCCCAAAGCGATAACTCTATGTTCTACACCACAGTGAGCCACCAGTATATCATCGTCCCACACTAGGTAACGGAAATGTGGAATTTGTTTGTAATAAGAACGAGTTGACGGATATTGCTCAAAACAATATTTAAGCAAATTTTGAATGTGACTATGAGTAGGTAGGCTTATATTATACTCTTCTATTTTTTCAAATTTCATGTATGATAACTGCTTAGTCTGATGCTTTTTTGTCGCTTGTCTCATGTTAATATCACATTTTGAAATGAAGGAACATTAACATAAGTTTTGAAATAAAAAATGGTTCACATCATTCTTTACTTTTGCACTTTCTAAATTTCAGCAAACACTACTTTTAAAATCTTTTTTAGTTCCTCTAAAGTAATATTTCGTTTGAGTTGACCATTTCGAGCGTAAGAAATATATCCTGTCTCTTCTGATACAATTAACGATAATACTTTTGTACCTTCTGTAATACCTACAGCGGCACGATGTCGAAGCCCTACTTCTTGTGGAAGCGTTCTACTTTCAGATACGGGTAAAATGCTACTAGCTGCATATACTTTACCTCCAGAAATTACTACAGCTCCATCGTGTAGCGGACTTTCTTTTTGAAATATGCTTTCTAATAAGGGAGTAGAAATTTCAGCATCTATACGCACACCAATATTAGGAATTTGCTCTGCATCTGGATTGTCTGTAAAAATCATTAAAGCACCTGTCTTGCTCTTTGTAAATATTTCTATAGCGTTCAAAATAGATTGAACACCTTTTTCGTACCCTTCTGAAAGGTTTAGTGTTTTATTAAAATAACGGGTAAAAAAATTATCTCGTCGACGTAGTGTACTTTTTCCTAAGAATAGCAAAAAACGCCGTACTTCTGGTTGAAACACAATTAACAACAAAATTACCCCTACACTTACCAATTGCCCTAAAATCAAGGATAACATTGACATCTCTAATCTTGTAACCAACCACCAGGTTACATAAATTAAGACCACACCAATAAAAATATTAAATGCTAGACTCCCTTTTAGTAGTTTATAGACCTGATACAATAGGTACCCTACGATAGCGATGTCAAATACATCCCAAATCGAAATTGTCAAAAAACCAATACTTAATAGTGGAATCATTTAATTTTATTAGATGCGACAATCGACTTTCGTGCCGATAGCTATCGCTATTCGATTTTTTTGATGAAAATATTTATAAATAAATAAAAATAAACATTATGCAAATCAATAAT
>CAYLSF010001470.1:0-2116 GCA_964385675.1 uncultured Saprospiraceae bacterium | reverse complement strand
GTTAACTACCAATTTGGGCATTTGCTTTTTTTTAGATTACTACTACCTTTTCTCTTTTTCTTCTTGTATTTACTACCTTTTTGTTTTCTAAACTTGTTCTTTTTTCGCGCTTTACTAGCAATTTTTTTATTAGCATATACTTTTCTGTCCAACAAACAGCCATTATCATCCTCTATTAAAACCTCTTCTTTTATTGGAAATTCTCTTTTAAAAGTCACTTGTTTTGCTATTTTATTATTAATGGTATATTGACCTACTCCTCCGGTAGGTTGGACTTTGATCATTCCGTTTTTCCCAATTTTGGTAACTACTTTGTTCATTTTTAGACTAGGAGGCTCTTTTATGGCAATAGTAGTATCTAGATAACAACCACTATCATCCGTAATTCTGAGTTTGTATTTTCCTCTATTTAAGTTTTTTATCGAAGGTTGACTACTGATATAGGTATCCTTATGATGCCAAGTGTAACGATAATTTCCTGTTCCGCCAGTTGGTTTAGACGCTATAAATCCATTATTATCTCCTTTACAACGCACGCCAAAACCATTATAGTCAGACACATTTATATTGGATGTTATCCGTGATGGAGCTTCTATGACTACTTCTTGGAAAAATGTGCAACCGACAGCGTCTATTATTTTTACTTGATGTACTCCTTGACTTTGATTTGAAATAAATTGTGTGCGTTGATTTGTATTTTCGATAATCATTTTATCATCCCAAGTGATTTTGAAAGGAGGGATGCCATTATTTATATTGAGTTTGACTTTTGCATCTTCACTATTATAGCACGAAATAGAATAGCCATTAAAATCAGAAATTATTTCAGTTGTCACATGAACTCCAGTACCATCTTTTATTTCTAATTCTTGAATGGTACAGGAAGTAGAATTAGATACAGTCACGGTATATATGCCAGCAGGTAGATTATTGATTTTATTGGATTTTTGCCTGTTACTCCATTTCAGATTATAATTTTGATTACTAGCTAGCGTAATTATTTCAGCACTTCCAGTGGAAGAATTGATACAATGAGTTGGTGATGTTTTTATTTTCAAAGGAACAGGATTGGGAGCGGATATTTTGAGCGTTGAAGTTTGCATACATCCTGCATCGTTTGTAATAGTAATTTTATATAAACCAGCTTTTAGATCATCTCTTTTAAAGCCTTTACCGTCATCACTCCATAATATTTCGTATTGATTACCGTCATCATATATATTAATTTGAGCAAATCCATCCGTTTTATTATTACAAGACACGGGTTTTGTATCTATGTTCATGGAGACCATATCTTCTCTGAAAGGGACATATGAAGTATATTCATAGTCTGCCTCACAAATACAATGTCGCTTGCACACAATTATTTTATTGAAATCTTCTGGTAGAACTGTAATAATCTGAGTGTTTCCAATTAATCTTTGATGTCCTTCTTCTTCTATAAACCATTCATAAGTATCATCATTGTTCCCGATAGAAGTTAAAGTTGCAGGTGTTTTACCTCCACAATAATCCACTGTAATATCTTGACTATTAGCATATTGATATGATAAGCATATTGTGATTAGGATAATTGGTATAAGTTTCATGAGTACAAAAAGTTATTCGGAAAATATGTTTGCACTCTATTGATAGAATGGATTATTGGTGGTAATCAATGGAACAGATAAAAAATAAAAATATGTGAGAAAACATTGTTATTGAAAGCGAATATTTATTAAATTGCATTTGGTTAATCGATCTTTTGACTTTAAAGACGATGAAGACTTGAATGTAAGGGAGTCAAAAGTTTGATTTTAGGTGATTTAGAATTTTTGAAGCATAGTAGGTCTATGTTAGAAAATTTCAAAGGAGCGTAAAATTAAATAACCTATCTTCCCGATAGCTATCAGAAGGATAAGTTATTTTTTACCAAATTCTTAAAATTAATTTCGTTAAAGTATTTAACCCAAATTGCGTATGGCGTAGAAATAAGGAGTTTCTGGGCAATCCCAATTAGTACTGGTTTTGAATAAAAAGAATGCATTTTACACTCAAAAACGCAACTTGAATTACTTATTGTGATAGATGTAAATTTTTTTTGAAAAAAGTAATTTTCTTTGATTACCCAATGGAT
>CAYLSF010001469.1:0-2117 GCA_964385675.1 uncultured Saprospiraceae bacterium | reverse complement strand
GTTTTACTCTTATCGAATTAATGATCGTGGTAGCTATTATCGGTATTTTGGCTGCTGTAGCGATTCCTTCTTATCAAGATTACACAGCTCGTGCGCAAATGTCTGAAGCAGTTAATCTAGCAGCTGGTTTCAAAACTGGTCTAGCTGAATATTATACAGATAAGGGTGTATGGCCTACTACTCTTACTGCTGTAGGTACTACTACATCCGGTAAATATGTCGATACAGTTGCAATTCAGACTGGATCTACTGCTGCAGGTGACTTAATTGTTACAGCACAAATGAAAGCAACAGGTGTTAACGCAGGTATTGCTAGTTCTATCTATGCATTATCAAGTGCTGACGGTGGTCTAAATTGGAACTGCGGTACTCAGGGTCTTGCAGGTAACCAAACAAATGTTGAGCCTAAGTTCTTGCCTGGTGCATGTAAATAAGCTGTTTTACATTTAACTACGAAAAGGTCACCATTTGGTGGCCTTTTTTTTTGAACCTTGTTTTAAATAACACGTTTTTGCATGAATATAATTTATCTATCACTATTGTCGGTAATTGCCTGTTTTATTTTATTTCCGGCTATTGATAGTCGTTTTATGCTGGATGATTTTTATAATCTGGCTGAATTATCTCAAATTGATGAACATGGCTATTTATATTATGTCTTTCAGGGTTTCGCTGGCCATGGTGGTCGTCCGGTGTCGTTATTTAGCTTTGCACTGCAGTATCAGCACTGGCCTAGCGACCCGGCTGCATTTAAGCTAGTTAATCTATTTATTCATATATGTAACGGCATGCTTGTTTGGATATTGAGTAAAACTCTATATCCTTTATTAAACTTGGATAAAAAATATAAATTGTTATTTATATCTGCTGTTACTTTTATTTGGTTAATACATCCTATGCAATACAGTACTGTATTTTATACTGTGCAGCGCATGACACTTTTATCAGGTTTTTTTACGTTATTAGGTATTATTGGTTATATAAAGTACCGTCGATTAACACTAGAAAATCATTCTTTAATTCCTGTTTTATCAATGTTTCTAGTTGTTTTATCAGCTATTTTTTTTGGGGTTTTTAGCAAGGAAAATGGCATATTAATTTCGCTTTATATTCTTGTTATTGAATTTACTTTGCTAAAAGACAAAGTGAATATTCCATTATGGAGATGGGCACAGATAGTTCTACTTATTTTACCCTTGTTATTATTGATAGTTTATTTGTTAATCAATTTTGATAGTGTGTTAGCAAGTTATCAGTCTCGTCCATATACGATGTACCAACGTCTATTAACACAGGCAAATGTATTATTTACTTATATTAGTAATTTAGTAATACCAATTTATAGTAATTTTACTTTATATCATGATGATTATATGGTTGCATCAGATCTGTTTAACCCCGGATATACATTAGTATCAGTTATTGGTTTGTTTTTAATACTGATTTCTGCACTAATATTTAGAAAACGTTTGCCAGTCTATAGTTTTGCCGTGCTTTGGTTTTTGACTGCACATAGTCTTGAATCGTCATACTTGAACCTAGAAATTTATTTTGAACATCGGAATTATCTTGCCAGTTTTGCAATCTTTTTATTAATAATCTGGTTGTTATTTAAACTGGGAGAGATTATAAGATTCAGGAACATTTCCACTTTTATAATTTCAATTTATAGCGTATTGATATTGACTGTTAGTATTCTAGTGTCACAAAGCTGGTCAAATCCAATCATTCAAATTAATGAGTGGGTTAAATATCACCCAAAATCAAAACGTACACTGGCCGATGCCTCATTACTTTATGCCAACATTGGCGATTATGAGAATGCACTTCACTTCAATAACAATATTATTTCAAAGTACCCGAATGAAATGTCACCAAGACTAAATAACTTATATATCAAAGCTTGCATACAAGGTGAAAATATAAAAAATGATCAATGGCGTGAATTACAGACAGCAACGAAAATAATGCATAACTACGAACTTACTGCTATATCAAGTCTGGATGCACTTGTTAATTCAATCATTCAAAGTAATTGTGAAAATTTATATTCTGATCAATTAATTATATTAATAAATTCCATGTTAGCAAATACGGGCAACTCAAAAATGAGAAAA
>CAYLSF010001468.1:0-2118 GCA_964385675.1 uncultured Saprospiraceae bacterium | reverse complement strand
GATAAATGGAACGTTGTGATTTTTTCTTGTAATTGAACCAGTTTGGGATTGAAACTCTAAAACTAGATAAATGGAACGTTGTGATTTTTTCTTGTAATTGAACCAGTTTGGGATTGAAACTCTAAAACTAGATAAATGGAACGTTGTGATTTTTTCTTGTAATTGAACCAGTTTGGGATTGAAACGCAATAATAGAAGCTGTTATATCTAAAATTACTTGCTTGTAATTGAACCAGTTTGGGATTGAAACGCGTCGTTTTACGACAAGCACATCGCGACTACTTCCTTGTAATTGAACCAGTTTGGGATTGAAACATTGCCCGACTACAAGATTAAAACACTTTTAATCTGTCTTGTAATTGAACCAGTTTGGGATTGAAACCTGTAAATCAACAACTAAACTTTTCAAACTTTATACTTGTAATTGAACCAGTTTGGGATTGAAACTTTAACTTTTGTCATCAACAAGATAGTTGACCAACTTGTAATTGAACCAGTTTGGGATTGAAACAGACAGTTCATCTTTCTTTGCTTGTTATCCCCTCCTTGTAATTGAACCAGTTTGGGATTGAAACCTTCATGACAACACGTTTAACCTTTTAAGTGACTGCCTTGTAATTGAACCAGTTTGGGATTGAAACCAGGAAGAGGATGTGTATTATTTTCATCAAAGCGGTCTTGTAATTGAACCAGTTTGGGATTGAAACATGTTTAATCTTGCCCTTTTCTTATATCTCATTACCCTTGTAATTGAACCAGTTTGGGATTGAAACAAAGGGCAAAGATTAAAGAAGAACTGGAAAAGGATCCTTGTAATTGAACCAGTTTGGGATTGAAACATTGTAGCAGTTTCTTGTAAGTCGGGCGGTGTTGTTCTTGTAATTGAACCAGTTTGGGATTGAAACTCGCTGCATCAAAAGAATACGCTGGATAAGTACCCTTGTAATTGAACCAGTTTGGGATTGAAACTCTACTGTAAAAGGAACGCCATATAGAGATATTATGCTTGTAATTGAACCAGTTTGGGATTGAAACACAAATGAAAGGGCAATGACTGAAATTATACAACCTCTTGTAATTGAACCAGTTTGGGATTGAAATATAGTTGCCATAATTCCCTTTAAGAAGTACATAAACTCTTGTAATTGAACCAGTTTGGGATTGAAAGCTGCGATATTATTATTTTTCCTTATAAAGTCTATAGGCGTGAGCTGCAAATTTATCATGACTTGTCTTCCTTATTTCTCTTGCGTTCTTCATCCATCGCCCGTTGAAACATTTCTATCATTTTACCTTGGGCATTATTGCTTTCTTCTAGTGCTTTTGTGGTTTGAATTAATTGCTGTTTGAGCTGACGATTTTGATTCCAAAGTACGCTGCTACCAACTAAAGCGATAAAAGCTACAGCTACAGCAAGGGTGAAGTAAATATCCATAGATAATAGGTATGGTAATCAACTCCCGATAGCCCTGTCGGTAGACAAGATTATCAGGAGTTTTAGATATTGATAGACTTAACGTTTCTAATGAATTCCAATAAGTTGTAAAGTTATTCCTTATCTAAAGAACCAATAAAAACATTCGCATTATTGACGAGTTCATCCGTAGCGGGTATATAAATACTGGTAAACGCAGTATATAATAAATCTCCTTGAGAGATGATTTTAGCTAATGCTTTAGTATTGTTTGCACCACTATATGTGATATAAGCCGTTTGTCCAGTATCATTTTTACGAACATCAATCGTCTGTATATCCCGTCTGTAAGCACTTCCAAAAGCGTCAGCCATTTGTTCAAAAACTTTGTGTAGTTTTTCTGCTTTCATTTTTTGAAATCCAGCGTCATCACTCATATCCCGAACCTCACAAGTATAGATAATTTCATCTGTATCCAACGCAAAAACGGAGCGGTCTTCGCCTGTTTTACTTGATGCAGTAGCTGGAAAAGAAATCGTATATCCTTTTCCCAATTGCACCGTATTCCAACTTTCAGGAATTGGTAATTTAATAATAGCAGGTTTCTCCTCCTTCGTTTCTGCTTCTTGTCCACAACTTATCCATAAAAAAGCACTACTTAAAATGACTAAAAAAAGTATTCTCATGTTTTTATTTAAAAAGTA
>CAYLSF010001467.1:0-2125 GCA_964385675.1 uncultured Saprospiraceae bacterium | reverse complement strand
GAAGACAGCAGGTGGAATTATTATCCCTGACACTGCTAAAGAAAAGCCACAAAAAGGTGAAGTTGTTGCAGTGGGTCCTGGTAAAGACGGAAATTCAATGACTGTACAAGTTGGAGATGTCGTATTGTACGGTAAGTATGCTGGTCAAGAGTTAAACTATCAAGGTCAAGATTACTTGATCATGCGTGAGGATGATATATTGGTTATCCTTGGGTAGTTGATTACAATTTTGAACGTTCAAGGTTGAATTTTGAATGTTCTAAATTATTAATCAATCGTTTAAAACAATTTTTCAACTAATTTAAAAAACAAATAAAGTCATGGCTAAAGAGATTAGCTTTAATAGTGACGCAAGAGAAAAACTAAAGGCGGGAATTGATGCATTGGCAAATGCAGTAAAAGTAACTTTAGGTCCTAAAGGTCGTAACGTTGTAATCGAGAAGAAATTTGGTGCTCCTGCTATCACAAAAGACGGTGTAACCGTTGCAAAAGAAATTGAATTAGAAGATGCTGTTCAGAACATGGGCGCTCAAATGGTAAAAGAAGTGGCTTCTAAAACTGCAGATATTGCAGGGGATGGAACAACTACAGCTACTGTTTTAGCTCAATCTATGGTAGGAGCAGGTATGAAATATGTAGCAGCAGGTGCAAATCCAATGGATTTGAAAAGAGGAATTGATGCTGCAGTAAAAGCTGTTGTAGGTTCTTTACAAGGGATGTCTGAGACAGTTGGTAATGACTTCGCAAAAATCAAGCAAGTTGCTTCTATTTCTGCAAATAATGATATGGTAATCGGTTCTTTGATTGCTGACGCAATGGAGAAAGTAACGACTGATGGTGTTATTACGGTAGAAGAAGCAAAAGGAACAGATACTTATGTAGAGGAAGTATTAGGGATGCAATTTGACCGTGGATATTTATCTCCATACTTTGTAACGAATGCTGAAAACATGACGACAGAGTATGAAAATCCATACATCCTTATCCATGATAAGAAAATCTCTAACATGCAAGACATCGTGCCTATCTTAGAAAAAGCATTAGGTAACGGTCGTCCTTTATTGATTATCGCTGAAGATATTGATAGTCAAGCATTAGGAGTATTGGTAGTAAACCGTTTGAGAGGTGGATTGAAAGTCGTTGCTGTAAAAGCACCTGGTTTCGGTGATCGTCGTAAAGCAATGTTAGAAGATATTGCTATTTTAACAGGTGGTACGGTAATCTCGGAAGAGAAAGGTTATAAATTAGAAAATGCTGGTTTAGAGCATCTAGGAACTACTGAAAAAATCACGGTTGATAAAGATAACACAACTATCGTAAATGGTGCAGGTAGTGCAGACCAAATCAAGGCTCGTGTCAATCAAATCAAACAACAGATAGAAACAACAACTTCTGACTATGATAGAGAGAAGTTACAAGAGCGTTTAGCGAAGTTAGCAGGTGGTGTTGCTGTATTGTATGTAGGAGCTGCGACTGAGGTAGAAATGAAAGAAAAGAAAGACCGTGTTGATGATGCTTTACATGCAACTCGTGCAGCAGTTGAGGAAGGTATCGTTGTAGGTGGTGGTGTAGCATTAATCCGTGCAGCTTCTGCTTTAGAAGGCGTTACAGGTGAAAACGAAGACCAAAACTTAGGTATCGACATCGTTAAAAAAGCACTAGAATCTCCATTGCGTACTATCTCTGAAAATGCGGGTGTAGAGGGTTCTGTTGTATTAATGAAAGTTAGAGAAGCAGAAGGTGACTTTGGTTACAATGCACGCACAGATGTTTATGAAGACTTAAAAGCTAGAGGTGTAATTGATCCAACTAAAGTAACTCGTATTGCTTTAGAAAATGCAGCTTCTATTGCAGGTATGGTCTTAACTACAGAATGCGTAGTAAACGATAAATCTGAGCCAGAAGCTCCAATGATGCCTCCTGCAGGTGGTGGAATGCCTGGAATGATGTAGGAATTTTTCGTAGAGACGTTATATATAACGTCTCTAACACCATTTATACAGCGCTGAATATTCTTTGGAATGTTCAGCGTTTTTTTGTGCTTGATGTGAAATCAAATTATCGTATATTTATATTTAGGGACTACGAAAAAAATAACCTAAGCATTTTACTATAAATTTAATTT
>CAYLSF010001466.1:0-2125 GCA_964385675.1 uncultured Saprospiraceae bacterium | reverse complement strand
ATTATTTTTTTGACGTTTGGGAAACGGTTTATTTGTCCGCAGTGTTCATTCCTTTTTCACAATAAGTAATTGATTTAGGTTACGCTAATATCTAATTATCACAAGTAAAATCTTCCAATATGAATCCAACCGTTATATCGACCGACTCACAGCAAATTGTTAAAAAACCTTATATCCGTCCAATTGCCATTGCTATTATTCGTAGAGATAATCACATCTTAGTTTTTGAAGGAATTGATAGAGCAACAGGTGAAATTTTTCATCGACCATTAGGTGGAGGGATTGACTTTGGAGAGAAAGCTTATGATACTATTCATCGCGAATTTGTGGAGGAATTAGGATTAGAACTAAAAGGCGTAAAGCTGAAAGGCATAGTAGAAAATATTTTCAACTGGGATGCTAAAGATAAACACGAAATCACTTTTGTTTTTGATGGTGAATTTAAAGATGCTGCCCAATACAAGCATGACCGTTTCCGCATTCATGAACCTTACTTTACGAAGCCCAATTATGCGATTTGGCGTTCTATTGAAGATTTTAAATCTGGAAAAACAGTTTTGTATCCAAAAGAAATCGTAGAGTGGCTTTAAGCGAAGTCAACGGGTGACTTTTTGAGTCACCCGTTGACTGGATTATTATCGCTCGCAAACAAACCCTAATGCTTCAAAATCCTTGTAAAAATCGGGATAAGATTTTACCACAACCATTGGTTCTTCAATATCAATGGCTTCTAATAACATGGCTAAAGGGGCAAAAGCCATCGCCATTCTGTGGTCTTCATACGTTTCAAAAACTGGAATACTGCCAATTAATTTTGCTATTCCATTAACTGCACAAGTATTTTCAACGGTTTCTTTAAAATCAACACTGACTTTAGCCAATTCTTGCTGGAGTGCCATAACTCTATCCGTCTCCTTGATTTTAAGCGTTTTCAGCCCAGAAAATAATCCTTCCATACCTAAACCACCACACATTACCGCAACCGTTTGAGCAATATCAGGGCATTCTAAAAAGTCCCAAGTTAATGTAGAAGAAATATTTGTTGCGTCTTTTGTTAGCTGTAAGCCTGTATCATTAAAGGTTGTTGTAATACCAAATGCCTCTCCAATTTTAGCAATTACGGCATCCCCTTGTACGCTTTCTTCAAATAATCCATTCAATTGTAAATCCAAATCATCATCCGCAAAAGCAGCCACCGCATAATAATAAGACGCTGCCGACCAATCTGCTTCTACCACAAAATCTCTAGCTTGATATTGTTGGGGAGCAATGGAAATGGTTTGTCCTTCCCATGTATAGTCAATCCCAAAATATGCCATTAGGTTTAAGGTCATTTGGATATAAGGGACTGAAACTATTTCTCCTACTAAAGTCAACTTTAACCCCTTCGGTAACACAGGTGCAATCATCAATAAGGCAGAAATAAACTGACTACTTGTGCCTGCTGCTATTTCAATAGCATCTCCCCATTCATTAGGCGTATGAATTTTCAGTGGTGGATAACCTTGATTTTCTAGATATTCGATATTCGCTCCTAATTGATTTAAAGCATCGGCTAAAATACCAATTGGACGCTTCTTCATTCTTTCTGACCCTGTCAATACCTGAGTGCCTTCTTGTAAAGACAAGTAAGCTGTCATAAATCTAAAGGTTGTTCCTGCTGGTCCTGCATCTTTAATGTTACCTTCGGATGCCAGTAAGGCTTGTAAGGTTTGTGTATCTTTTGCATTTGCCAATTTATCAATCGTAAATGCTTCTTCACACAATGCCTGAATAATTAATGCCCGATTACTAATACTCTTTGACCCTGCTAATGTAATTTCTCCTTGAATCTTTCGATTCGGTTTGGATAAACGGTATTTCATGATCTTTATTAAGGTTCAATTTCCAATATCAAGATTGAAATTTGAGATTTTTAAGTCTTTTGCAGCCACAAAGGTCGTACAAATCCGATTTAAACAAAAAATATGAGTAGGGATTATTGGGGAATTTGCTAAATACGTTAGGGAGTTTATGTATTAAACTATATGAATCATACTTAAAACAGTTTACTCTTTAATATTTACTCTTATTACGAATTGAGGTATTAAAGAAAGTTTTACTAATAGGCTAACTGATATGATTC
>CAYLSF010001465.1:0-2126 GCA_964385675.1 uncultured Saprospiraceae bacterium | reverse complement strand
TCGCAAAGTAAACAAATTTTTCTGGTTGTGTAAGATAATTTTACGAGCTACATTTTATTATCAATAAGGATTTAATAAATTACTCAATTTTATAAAATACATAATTGATTATCATTCCTTATGTTATTCTTTCAAAATTTTAATAGGTATCAGAACCTAAACTAAAAAGCATATTATTATCTCAAGTATCAGTTATGGCTTTAAGTTGATGGTCTTACTGTAGTGAGCAAAAATAAATCATTGATAACATTAAAAGTAGTTGTTATTTAGGTATAATCAGTTCCTCGCTCGTAGTCAGATAAGCTATAATTTGACATTATAAATACCTAAATGCTCTAAGTATTTCTGGGGATATTTCAGGAGATACACTAGAATGCAGATGCAATTTATACGACATTCAATAATACGATACGGATTTTCTCTAAATACACTGGCTAGTCGTCGTCCCACATCTTGTCCATATAGCAAACACTCTTTGTTGTTACGCATGAGTTCTTCTACAACATATAAAGCACAATCCACCATAACACATTTTTGCCCGTTTTTGAAGGTAAGATTACCTATTATTTTCTATGATAGTTGTAGGTGCATAATCGGGTGTAAATAAATCTTCAGCAGAAGGTTTGTTGACTTCTAAGTAACATTGTAAGTCCTTTTGAACCGTTTGCAGGGCTTCTTGCTAGATGTTGTTATTTATGTTTTTTAGTCTGGCATCCAATAATTGATACTTTAGAATAGGGTAGAGGGCGTTCAATTTGTGCAGTTCCAAATCATCTCGATACCACTCTATCCAGACACCTTAAGTATAGTGATTTAAAAGAGGAACGGTTACTCTGACTAAAAACGGACTTCTTTCTTTTCCTATTTTTTTGATGACCCATAGAATCATTGTATAACATGTTATAGTTTATTAATCCAGTCTAACTTTAGTTTTGGTATTTATGATTGAGCTATAATTAGGAATGTAAAAATTATAACAGAATTTAAACCTATGAGCTCAAAACCTCATAGGTTTAATAATCAGTAACTTATTAACGCCTTATCTTAATTTCCATCAAATAACTGTCTAGCATATCGTCCAAAACCTTCAGGTGCTTCATTACCATCCACAAAGTTTCCGCCTCTGAGGGGTGAATTTTTATACAATTCTCTTTCCCACTGTGGATTTTGTAATTCCCCCCTTTTGTTGGAGTGTAATAAATCGTAATTGTTGCCTGCTAAATTCGGATTATAAAATAAGAACTTAACATCTTGCTGATCCCCTAACTCATTGTACCGCCATATTTCATAAGGCGGCGCACCTGGATCGCTTTCTTCTCGCATAATCTCATTTGGAGCTCCATATTTTAAATATATATGCCCTCTATCTGTTTCAAATCCATAACCTAAGGTACTTTTAAATTTTTTATCAATCTCCATGATTTTCTGCATATATTTCCTAAACGGTACAATAGGGGTTTGAGCATCTTGCGTAAGCCAATATCCATATAAAAATTGGCGTTGAGCGTGCCAATTATTGGTTTTTATCAAATCTCTTAGATCAACATTATTGTATTGATCTATTTGAGGTGTTGTAGCTTTTAAGCAATAATCTAACCCTGTAGAATCTAGATTTTCAACAAAAGTATTTTTAATATCCAATGTGGTATATTGTTCTAAATCAAAATTAAGGTAAGGATTCTGACGATAGAAATTCATTTTACGCTGTGCTAATAATTTATCCGCTCTTGTTCGAGCTTCTACCACTAAATTATATTCTCCTGTAGGCAATTGAGCGATGCTAAAATTAAAAAATAGGACATGAATTGTTTGTGGTTGTAGTCGTTTGTAGCGAACTAGAGCAGGCACATTTTCCGTTTTCCCATTTTCTACTTTTTCTATATAATATTTAGCTACAAAAGCATCTTTTACAATGGAATCTGTATTATAAACTTCTACATAAAATGGCATTTTTTTAAGCGTTCGCTCGTAAATTGCTTTTCCATGCCATTCCATCCAATATCCATTTTTGACTTGTGGTGAATTTTTATTAGCAGAGGGTTTAAAACTTTTTAGGGCAACCAAATCTGAAATATAAACAGTAGATTGATCATACTGCATCGTCAAAGATGTTTGATACTTTTTAG
>CAYLSF010001464.1:0-2130 GCA_964385675.1 uncultured Saprospiraceae bacterium | reverse complement strand
TAGAAGAATAGTAAGGATATTGAAAATATTAGAGATTTAAATGAGTTTGAAATAGAAATTATTTAAAGAGTTTTCGTCAAAAAATTAAAATCACCTATCATGTTACCATTTTGTAACATGATAGGTGTGATTATATGTTATACGAAATATTTATTAGTTATTCAGTGCTATTATACTAATCCATCTTTTATGTATTATTAAAATAGCTGTTCTTTTGATAATACCACTAAATCTAAATACAAAAAATAAAGATGGATTAAATATTAGACTTATTCAATATAATTATCAAATGCATCTATTCAACTGTCAAGCCTGGATAATTTGACCATTGTAAACGAATGATACCAATTTTTATACCGTTTGACTGTTCAATTACACTACCTGTACCTCTTCCAAGATATAGATAAACAGGTTGCCCTCTATCAAACTTAGCAAATTCGCTTCTAGGAATGGTAGCTTCACCTGAATCTTCTAATTCTTTGATAATACAAGGTTTTCCAGGTGAACAAATAGATACATAAACTAGATCGTCTTCTTCGCTAGTATTCCAAGAGAGCGTTAAATCATTATTTTTGGATAGAACTTCGCTAGCTCCCAAAGATGATGAAGCACAAAAATCAGAAGGTATACTGAAGTCTTCAGAAAAAGAAGCATACTCCTCTGGTAGTTCTGAGTGTAAATCACAAGATATGGTAGAAGCTCCTATGATTTCACCTAATTCATATTGTGATGCTGGAAGTGTCTTAAGGTAACGTACCTTTCCATCTTCTTCAATTTTATCCAGATGCTCTCCACCTATTATAATTTCACCAGGAGCATCTAATTGATTATTAAAACTTGCGGACAGCGTGACACCACTATAGTCACAAGAGTTAAATCGACCTTGCATTTCGACTACTAAATAAGCATTGACATCGTCGAGAGTAATCTCTCCTGTTTTTTTCAGTTTAACTTCTATCGGATTTAAAACTTTGTTAATTTCTGCTGTTTTGTCAGCAGATTTATTACAAGAAGTCAATATCATCAGTGTTGATAATATAGTGACTACCAATAATTTAGAAATAATATTATTCATGATTATAATTTTTTGATTTATTTATAAATTAACAGCCAACATTACATCCACAGACACAAGACCTTACTACAAAGTCGCTAGCATTTAGTACGTGGTTCATGGTATGATCTGGTCGAGTATCTACCGTAAATATCTGTTCGAGTCGAACTCTTGGTAGACCCGCTTCACATTGATTATTAGAATTATTATCTCCACATTGATTCGTACCAATTCCATGACAACATATAGAGCAATTATTGAGTTCTACTTCAACGGAAAGCAAATAAGCACCCGTCTCAGGGACATCTATTGTAAATTGCGTCCCTGCATTAGTGCTATTATTGTTAAAAAATGATTGATTAATAAGAGTTGCATCGAAAAAAGGAGTAGGGCTAGGAACAACTTGGTTATTCACCCAATCTGCTGTTCTAACTTCAATGCTGACTCTTGCTGGGAAATTAGCTGTTCCTAGGCAATCTCCTCCAAAACCAATATCAAGAGCTCCTCTGATTTCTGTGCCCCATGTTTCAAGAATTAGAACTGCAGGGTTGTCGTTTCCATTGTTAAGATTTGCAAGAATTTGTTCTTCGGAACAACCCGTACAACTTCCCATTAATAAAACAATGAGGAAACAAGCTAGTTTCCAAATAGGATTTTTTGAAAAAGTCATAACTTCTAATTGATACTTACTCTTTTTGGGATTTTCAGTATCTATGTTTAGCTCCCTGGAATAATAATTTTATTGAGCGAGTATTTTCCGAAATATCCCGCTAAGCACAACAAATAACTATTGTTTCGCCTAACATGACAATAATGATATTCTAGAAATATAAAGAGTCTCAGAGTTTGATTATAAAATTCAAATATAATACATCCTCTCTGACTTTAAATCGCTAATAGTTGAGAATTTAAAGTTAGAGAATAAGAACATCAGCTCTATTTTAGATAGAGAACCTAAATAAACTATTTTAAAAAATTGACTCTTTGACAATTACTCAATCAAACTTCGTGAGGATAGTTTTATCAAAAAGATAAAACGAAGTGAAAAACCATTATGAAGTATTTCAAAATACTTC
>CAYLSF010001463.1:0-2133 GCA_964385675.1 uncultured Saprospiraceae bacterium | reverse complement strand
GCCTTCGAAAATGTTTTGCTAGAACCATAAACTATTGATCTTCAATGCGTGATAATTTTTAAACATACTCTAAGAAAAGCAGTCACTCGCTGCATTCTCTATTGGAAACAACAAATATAAGCTTTGGATTTCTGATTTGTCTAAGGCACGGGAATAAATTCGAAGTTCATCTAGTATACCTTTAAATCTCCTGCCTTCACCCGTTAGTATACAGGGACTATTTGAAAAAGAAAGGAACGCATTGTTGGAAAGGTCGACTCCATTGCATTTAAAGCTCTCTCTTTGCAATTCACCGTTTATGTAAGTCGAGACTTTTAACCCTTCTCTTACCAAAGTAAAATGATGCCAACCATTTTTTGCAATACCAGGAGAAATATTGTTGTAGTACTTTAATGGAGATTCATAAAGCATCGTATGTACTATCTTCTGATTTTGGTCGACTGAAAGATCAAGAATATGCTCTAAATCACAAGCTTCTCTTTTAGAGATCAGACTTTGACGAAAGATGTTATATCTTTCAGGTTTGAAATAAAAACTGATGGTGAAATCTGTATTCCCAAAATATTGATTGACCCGGCCCTGAAATTCTACATAATCATTGACTCCATCAAACAATAAGCCATCATCTTCTATACCACACCAACAACCTACGTCACCATATAAAATTCCATTGGACCCATTTCCTGTATCGTCTCTTGCGTTACATTCATTGAATGTATAGTAAGCAATTAAATCAGATTCTAAATCAGGCTTATAAGTCGGCTGATCAATTGCAGTAATATTAAACGTAATAGCTAACAACAATGCTGTTGGAAGTAAATTCATATGATGTGTAAGTATTAATGTGGAAACTAAAGTGGTTGGACTAAATAACTAACTGTTTTGCCTCAACCACATGCTTGTAGCTGTAAATTACTTGAAATGATGGAAAATGAAAAACAAATTTCCTTTTTTAAGATCTATCAATTTAAGTTATTTACGATACAAATTAAAAAGTAGTCGGAGCTGAAAACAGTTCTGCAAGGAAAACAAGATAAAACATGACTAGAACCACGCCTTCCCATCTGGTTATTGTTTTGTTGTTTGACATAATCCCAAATAATACTGTCATTACAAGCATGATGGGGAGGAAGGAGCTTACAACATTAGCCGGAACGGACAATGGACCTAGTAAAGATGGAATACCAACTACTACATAAGTATTGAAAATATTGGACCCCAAAACATTACCTACGGCTATAGAGGCTTTCCCTTTTCGGGCAGCGTTGAGACTTACGATAATTTCTGGAAGAGAAGTACCTAAGGCAACTGCAGAAACTGATATAATACTGGATGGAATACCTGCTGTTGCAGAAATCTCTTTAATCGAATTAATGGCATAATCTGAGCTCAGCCAAACCAACACACCTCCTAATATAAGGAAGAAGTATTGTCGAAATCCAACCTTCGGTCTTTCATCTGTAGAAGGAATATTATTCTTCATCGAATAGGCAAGGAAAGTAATGATACCTATTATGCAAATGACAGCTTCAAAATAATCTATGGTCAAATCTCTAACCATGAAATACAACAAAAATGCTGATCCCCAGAGGTAAGGCATATCAACATGCCAAATGTTATATTCCAGATCTATTTTATTCACAACTAGTGCTACCAAACCCAATACTAATGCAATATTGGTAATATTTGAACCCACTACTGCACTCATTACAATTTCAGGTTCATTATTTAGCACAGCTTGTATAGAAGTAGCTAACTCAGGCAAAGAAGTTCCAAATGCAACTATGGTGACACCTATTATAAAAGGAGAAATTCCGAGAGACAGACCGATTTGCTCTGCCGAATCGATAAACCAGTCGGAGGCTCTTAAAAGGACAGTTAAACTAACTACAAAAATTATATATGGAAGTAGTATCATGTGTGTTCTTTGCTGTGTATTGCCATGATTTTACCGGCAATAGGAAGTTCAAATATACAATGCGAAAGTATAACTCGCATTACCCTTTATACTAAACTATAAAAATCACCTATAGAGTAACGATTGTAATCTATATGCACCCGAATATTTCAGCGCGTAAAAGTACGTTTTTTTATTCGCATTGGAATGTGGTGTAATATAAACTTACTTAATCA
>CAYLSF010001462.1:0-2133 GCA_964385675.1 uncultured Saprospiraceae bacterium | reverse complement strand
AGAATTTACTTTTTCGGTAGGGGTTTGTATTGCACATTATAAAGAACCGTTAAACTTAGTCATCAATACGGCTCGGGCTATGCAGGATTTAGCTAAAGAATTTAATGATCTAAAAGATAGAATAGCAATTCATGTAATTAAGGGAGCGGGTGAACCACATACCATGACACTAACGCATTTATATACCGATGATAACGGGAAAGAAGTTTTCAATGCGGATAGTTTAGATAAAATAATTGAATCACTAGTCAATAATGAATTCTCAGATACTTTTATTCGGAGTATTCAAAGAACATTTGCACCATTAAAAGAACAATTTGGCAAGGAGGATAATTTATTGGTTAGCCCTAGATTACTTCATACCGAGTTAGAACGATTAATATATCGTGCTTGCCAAATAGATAGGGATAGTGATACTAAAAAGCAACTATCAAAACATTATGCTAAAATATTTGAGCGATTATACAAGCAAGATGAAAGAATTCATAACTTCTTTGAGATCTTAAATATTTGCAATTTTATTGTTCGACAAATAAAAGCCTAAATCCATGCCTACAATACAAATTAATGCTTTAGATACTTTTTTCTTTAGAGATGGAAAACCTTTTTCTATGGGTGAGGAAACCTATGCAGAAGGTATATTCCCACCTTTTCCATCTGTTATATATGGGGCATTACGATCTGCTTTTTTTGCCGATTATCCTCGTTATATTAATAGAGCAAATAAAGCTGACGACCCTACCCTAAATATTAAAATAACCAAAATTGCTTATTATCAAGATTTGTATTTAGATAAAGTTAGTTATACGATAGAAGAGGGAGGAGAGGATAAACCTGACAATTATTATTTTGAAAAATATAAAGAGGAGGCTGAAAAGTTTTTATTGTTTCCTACTCCTTATGATGTTGTTTATCAAAAGGAACATGAAAACTTTGTGCTTCATCAATTAACAAATACTCAGAAAAATGGTGATTTTGTAACAAAATCTAAATTTTCATCTATTAATATTTATGATCAAAGTGGCATTAAAAATACGCTAGGATTCATCAATAGAAAAGATATAAATCGCTATTTGAGAGGGCGACATAAAGATAGTTTTTATAAACAGTTTAAGCATATTACTAATTCTGAAAGTAAAGTAGGTATAGGGCGAGAAAATGCGACTAGAAATACAAAAGATGGGCAACTTTATAGAGTTGGTATGCATCGTCTAAATGCAATTACACAAACTTTAGAAAAAGTTAGTGATAAAGCAACTGTTGTATCTGAAAATGATATTACAGCTATTGTTATAGAATATAAATTTAAATATGAGGGATTTGAAAATTGGCAACCTTCCATTATAAAACTAGGAGGTGAAAGTAAGGTGGGGTTGGTTACTACTTATGAACTAATAGAAGAACGAGAAAAAGCATTGTGTGATATAGATATAACACGTCCTCGTATTCGATTGGGATTAAATGCTGAAAATCCATATTTTAAGTTGTACTTTTCTACACCTGTTATTTTTCACAATGGTATTCTACCTAAGCATTTTACTGATAATACTGGAGTCTTGAATGGTATTGAGTTAGAGATTATAGCTATGTTTTCTGGTAAGCCTGTCTATATTGGCGGATTTGATATGCAAAAACGTCAACCTAAACCGATGTATAAAGCAATGCCTGCTGGAACGGTTTTTTATTGCAAAGCAAAATCTGAAAACATTGACGAAACAACTATATTTGAAGCATTTCAAGGTAAAGCATTATCAGAAGAGAATGCAGATCAAGGTTTTGGTATTGCCTATGTTGGGCAATTAGAGATTGATTAGATATGACAAAATTAGCAATATTAACTACGGTTGGGACATCTATTCTAACCAATTTTATAGATGAAGATAAAAATCCTTCATTAAGAACTAATGAACGAGCTTCCTTTCGGAATCAGATTAAAGCACTTGAAAGAAATCGTAAAGGTAAACATCGAAAATACGATAAAACAGACTGGAGAATTTTACTGGAAGATTGGGAGGATGAAGATGATTATGATACAGATAGTTCTTTGAAATCCAATATATTAAATTGGGTATATCAATCTAGAAATAAATTAGGGATAATGGATAATTCTGCTTGCTCAGCAGAATTAAAATC
>CAYLSF010001461.1:0-2133 GCA_964385675.1 uncultured Saprospiraceae bacterium | reverse complement strand
ATGCCGATCCCGATCCACGATAGTTATCGGGACTATCGGGAGGAAGATGCTCATTAGTTTTACAGATGTCAACAAAGTCGTATAAATACGATATATTATTCATTATCTAAATGTATAAAAAATAGTAAAAGCCCTATCGTATCATAAAAAATGATAAAAGCGAGTAAACTTTGAGGATGCTCAGAAGTAGCCATACATTAATATACAACAATGTATTTCCTACCAATCTATATAGCAGAACAGTCTCGCTTTTGCTTTAGAGAATTTATTAGAGGCTCTAAAGCAAGATAGAAGGCTGACTAATTAATAATTCAAATAGTAACGCAGGCATGTAAGTTACGAAAAAGTTACAAAAAAGTTGTTTTACTTTTCAATAAATCTACATCAACCTATTAATGAGCTAGAAAAAAATTGGTTGAACTATTTTTTGTTTTTCAGACGACTAAACGACTTCCAAGTCTACATTTAGATTAAAACTAGAGTTATGGCTGGTAAAACGAATGCAACGAATGCAACACATACCCTACAAACTAACTTAGGTAAGGCTACAAAAGACCTATTAAAATTGGTATTTCTTTTTTTTGTAGGCATAGATGTCTCCAAGAGTAAGCTCAATGTTGCTATACTGATGCAAGGACGGATTGTAAAAAACTTTGAGGTGAAAAATGACGCTAGAGGACACAAAAAGTTAGGTCGCCTTCTGCAACAAATCACAGGATATACATCTAAGCATTTATTAGTTTGTCTGGAAAGTACCAGCATTTATCATTTACCAATTGCGAACTATCTATCTAGGCAAAAAATCGGGATAGTTTGGATAGAAAATGCTGCCCAAATTAGTCGTTCGATGGGAATTAGCTAAAAGCGGTCGTGGTCAAAACGATAAAGCAGATGCTAAAAACATAGCCTTGTACGCCTACCGTCATCAAGATAGATTAGGACAAAGGCATCGGATTTATCAACCGACTAGTCCGACCTTTTCCAAACTCAAAGCGATGCTAAAATATCGAGATAAGTTACTGAAAATCAAGCTACAACTCAATAATGAAGTAGGCGAATACAAAAGCATGGCATTAGCTTCTGATGAAAATAGTTCTACAGAAATGCAAGCCATTGCAGAGATGAAAGAAGCTATCAATGAAAAAATAGTAATTGAAATAGAGAAAAGTATTAAGCAGTGCGAAAGCCACCTTAAAATTCTAGTAAAGGAAGACCAGCGGATAAAGCAACGCTTTGATTTAATCACTACGGTAGAAGGAGTGAGTCTGCTTTCAGGAGTATATTTTATAGTAGCTACGAATAATTTCAAGTCCATCACCAGCTCTCGAAAACTAGCTTGTCATATAGGTATTGCACCGTTTCAAAAAGTATCAGGTTGCAGTATCAAAGTGAATAAAGGCGTCTCACATTTTTGTGATAAGCTGGGCAAGAAGATGATAACCAAATCGACTGGCTGTGCCATCAGGCGATACGGTGGACTGAGTCCCGATAGCTATCGGGATTATTATGAACGAAAATTGGCAGAAGGCGTACCCGAAGGTCGGGTTTTAAATGCTTGTAAGAACAAACTTCTGCATAGAATATTTGCAGTTGTCAAGTCAGGAAAGCCTTATGATAAATTCCATGAATGGCAACCGAATACAAAGAAAAATAAAGCCTGAGCTTGACAGGGTTCTAGGAATTTTAGGTTCAAGATAACAGCTTTTTTTGTTTTTTAGCTACCAAGCGAGTCCATCAAACAACCACTTGTTTGGTAGCTAAAAAACAAAAAAAAACGCCAAAAATATTTAGTTAAACATTCACCATTGGAACTGCGGGATAGGTTTACTCATCCATTTCGCAGTATGGAGAAATTATAGCCGAGATTCATCTTAGACCAACAAAACAGAAAAACACACTCAAAATTAATTATACATAAAGTTTTTTTTAATTTTTAGCCCGTTTTATTTGGAATAAACATAGTAAATGCTATTGTTGGGCGACGTTTTTTCTTTTATATTTTTTACATAATCCAAGTCCAATTTCTTTTACTTTTTGCCCTTCATCTAACAGAAATGTTAAACACATATATCTTATTGTATTTACTTCTTTTTTATCTACTAATCTATAAGAAATCCTTTTTTCTGATGAATA
>CAYLSF010001460.1:0-2134 GCA_964385675.1 uncultured Saprospiraceae bacterium | reverse complement strand
GCATCTCGTTTTATCAATTTATCAATAAATGATAATTTTCTTTGTCATAACCTCTTTTTCTGAGCGAACCAAAAGATAATAACTACCACTAGGAAAAACACTTAAATTGAAGCGTTCTTTTATGTAGGTTCGATTATTACCCAAATCTATTTTTTCTAAAGTTTGACCTAAGATATCGACAATTTCAATACTAATATTATTCAAAGGTTGATTAAATCCAACATGGATATTTAATTGATCTGAAGTAGGATTAGGAAAAACATCAAAATGACTAGCAGATAACTGCTCCTCGACACTGATAGTAGAGCAGTCATACATGTCATCATATATTTGCCAACCCAATACGTTGATTAAACGGTTTCTTGCACTGTCTGCAAGACAATACTTTAGACCACTTGTCGAAGATAAATGTTTGTTAGTGATACCTTGCATTTCCCACTTTATTAAGGTGCTATCATAGTTCTGGACATCTAACCCAGCATTTTGTAGCATATTAATTATAGTAATGCCATTGCTAAGCTCCCAGTCACCTAACTCTTGGTTAAAAGCAGTCGCTCCGTGAAACATATAGCTAATTTCAGAAACATTACTAATATCCCAATCACCTATATCTTGATTAAAGGAACTTGCATTCATAAACATTGTTTGCATCATAGTAGCACTACTGACATCCCAATCGCCGATGTCTTGATTGAAAGAACTCGCATCTCTAAACATACCTAACATTTCTGTAACATTACTGACATCCCAACTACCAATGTCTTGATTAAAGGAACTAGCTCCTTGAAACATATCTGTCATACCTATAACATTACTAACATCCCAACCACCTATGTCTTGATTAAAAGAACTAGCTCCTTGAAACATATAATCCATTTCAGTTACATTACTAACATCCCAGTTCCCAATGTCTTGATTGAAAGAACTTGCATCTCTAAACATACCAAACATACTGGTGACCATAGAAAGATTGGGTACATCAACTGCTTGTCCTGCTAGATTGGTACATCCAGAAAAAGCACCATGCATACTTTCCCAAACTGTACTGCCCCATTGGTCAATAGATATGATCTTTTCATGGTCATTAATAACATATATCTCAGTAAAATCTCCTTGAATAGCAATGGTGTAAGTACCAGGTATACCAAAATCATGCGTGATACCACCAGTTATTCCAAACTGATCAAACACACCATCATTGTCCCAATCCACATCATAAACCGATTCAGAGATCCCTGAGGGAATTGTAATAGAAGAGCTGTTAGAAGTACCTGGATTATCTGTTTTCCAAGTGGTAATGAAAGGTTGTTGAGCAAATACACTTGTAATTAGTGTGAATTGTAATCCTACAATTAGAATCAAGAGGCTACCTGCATCAGAATAGTTAGTTCTTTGCATTGTCTTATGTTTTATAAAAGTTAAAAATAAGGATAAAACCATTTAAAAATTAGTGATTAATGCTTCTCTTTAAGTCACATCAATATAATCTGTAGCAAAACTAAATAGTTTAAGTATTAATTCCAACAATGATATTACAGTTAAACACTTTTACTAATTACTTAATACATCTCAAACAATAAGTAACACTATTACATTATTCTCATAATAGAGCTATCATCGCAATTTAACCAATTTTATAATAATTCTCTGCAACAGGACTTTCAACAGGCAAAGTGATAGAGAAATAGAAAGTTGTCCCATTTTCGACGCTACTTTCGATACGGATATTACTATTTTGCAAAGTCAATAATTTATGTGCAATAGCCATATCTAGTTTAGTGTATGGTCTATTTTCAGCATTAGCTAAATGAGTCAATTCAAACAAATCATCCCAATTAACTTCAGAGATATAACGGGTCGTATCTGTAATCGCAAAGTCAATATGTGCTTGGTGATTTTCATTCACATGATTCAGAAAAACATCGAAAGTCACTTCACTACCTTTGTCATTGTCTAATGCATTGTCCAATAATAAGAAAATAGCTTGACCTAAATAATTTTCATCACCAATCAAAGTGTCAGGTAAATCTTTAGAAGCATTCACATGAAAATTAATTCCGTATTGTTGAGATTTTTTAACGAGTAATTGTTGTATCTCTTTTACTACTTTTTTAATATTAAATGGTAGGCGACT
>CAYLSF010001459.1:0-2136 GCA_964385675.1 uncultured Saprospiraceae bacterium | reverse complement strand
CTAAAATCATAAATTATTGATTTTCAGTTAATAGAAGTTTGGGTAAACTCTAATTATATAAATTCATGACTAGTCATCTTATATCCTTCATTATTTAAGCATTTACCATTTATAAGATTTCTATTGAGGCAATAAAATCTTAAATGTGCTACCCTCTCCTTTTTGACTTGTTACTTCAATTGTACCCTTTAATTTTTTCACCACTAATTTTACAATAGCCAATCCAATGCCAGACCCTTCATATTCGCCTCGATGATGTAATCGTTTGAACATTTCAAAAATCTGCTTATAGTATTCTGCTTTAATTCCAATACCATTATCTGATACTATAATTTGATGGGTGTTTTCTAAAGCTTGATAACTAATATTTACTGTAGGAGTAAAGGATTGATTATACTTTAATCCATTTTCAATTAGATTTTTTAGAGCTGTAAACAATAAAGAATCACTAGAATATATAGTTGGCAAATCATGACAGATAACTTGTCCATTATAGTGCTTTATTGTCCCCTTGATATTTTGTTGTATCGTTTTCAGTAATTTGCTTAAATCAACTTGCTTTAATTCAATATCCTCCTGTTGAGAAAGGTGTGTATATTTTGCAAAGTCCTCTACAACGGCATAGAGTTGTTGTGTACTTGATTTTATGGTATCAAAATAAGTTTGAAGATTTTGTTTTAAATCAGTAGGAAGCTTTCTAAAAATGAGTCCTACATAGTTTCCAATATTGCGAATCGGTTCTTTGATATCATGTGAAGCGATATAATTTAGAGTGCTAAGTTCATAATTAGCTTGTTGGAGATTTTTATTAGCATTTTGCAGTTCAGCAGTTCGTGCTTGCACTTTAGTTTCTAGGAACTCATTAAGTTTTTTCTTTTGCTGGTTAGCTCTGTAAATAAAACTTCCCCATACCAATGCTAGTATTAATGCCAACATCAAACAAAGTGCAATTACTTGTGTATTTCTAGTCGTTTTTAAGGCTACTTCTTGCTCTGCTTTCAATAATTTATTTTCAACTTCTTTACTTTGAACTTGATATGTTGTCTCTAGTTCCAATATTTTTTGGGTATTCTCTTGTTCAAAAATACTGTCTCTTAGTTCATGGTAAATTTTATTATTCGTATGTGCTAACTTATAGTTTCCACTAGCTTCATAGGTATCACTAAGAATAAGATAAGCATTCATTTGAGTATGTAACTGACCGTTACTACCTAGCGTGTGGAGCGCTTCTTGCAATCGGGAAAGTGCTGTACTATACTTTTTTTGGTACATCGCCAATTCTCCCCAAGCTACCAAAATCAACCCTATTCCATCTATATATTCTACTTCTTTAGCGATTCTATACCCTTTACTCAAAATACTATCTGCTATGTCATATTGCTTTTTGACTCTGTATATTACACCTATATTGTGTAGAGTAGAAATTGTCCCTCTTTTATTACCTGATGCTTCTTTAAGTCGTAAAGCAGTTTCATAGTAAGGTAAAGCCTTATCTATTGAATCCTGTTGATCGTAAACCGTACCTAAGTTATTAGTCAATGCTGCTATAAATCTTTTATTGTCAAGTTCTTTAGCATACTTAAGCCCACGGAAAACATATTTTTTAGCCCGTTCATGCTTACCTTCTCGTTTTAATATTTGGGACATATTATTCAAGGTAATCACGATACCATTTTTATTGCCAATTTTTTCGGAGAGGATAAGCCCTTCTTGATAATGCTCAAAAGCTTTATCATTTATTCCATTTCTGAAATAAGCATTTGCTTTTGTATTTAATACTTTAAAAATCAGCGTAGAATCTTTTATCTCATAGCTTTTGTTCAATGCTTTTTTCAAAGGGGTAATGATAGAATCAAGACTAAAATTCAGCTCCGAATAGGTGTTGCTCAATTCAAGGTAAGCATTGATTTCTTCTGGTTTGTCCTTTATATCTCTCGCTAACTCAAGCCACTGCTTATGGTATTGATGAAATTTGTCGAGATCCGTTTTACGATAGAATTGTATTAATTGCTTGGCTATTTCAATACGAGTAGTGTCATGTATAGTATTATTAGTCAGTACTTGACTTAAACTATCTATCGAATTTTGCTCTTGTGCCTTTGAAATCAACGATAAGCAACAGATAGCTATTAGAAT
>CAYLSF010001458.1:0-2136 GCA_964385675.1 uncultured Saprospiraceae bacterium | reverse complement strand
ATTTATAGTTTGTTAAAATTACTATTACTTTTGAAGCAAAATATGAGTAAATAAACATATTTTTAAGTTCCCAATAGGAGATAGACGAGTATTTTATTCCATAAAACTCAAGAACACACTAAAGGGAGAAATAAAAAATTAGAGTTGGATACAATTAATTAGTGAACAAAATAAAAAAGAAAAACAACTCCTAAGATGGACAAAAAAACAGCATTTTTAGAGCTAAAGTACGGATGGGTATATGGAGGTTCTCCAAAATTTCATATTATCAGTGATATTGCCATAATATTCCATTCACAACAAACAGACCGTATCACAGTACACACAAAAGCTATTAGAAGCAATGCTCAAATTGTCACTTCATATTCTGATGTAGATGATTTGGGAGTGACTCAAAGACGTGTAATTGAGGTACTTGACATGAATTCTCGTAGAACTAGACCATATCGTTCTGACTTCATGTTAAATAATCGAATTGTAAAAAATATTATTGCAAATTCTTATACTACTCATCGTGTTGTCAAGAATTTTGTAGTTGGTTTACTCTTAGAACATCGCCCAGATGAACTAGTTATTTTTGGAGGTAGAAGAGATATTTTACTTTGTGAAAAAGCTGGAGTACGCTTTCATAAAATTCCTAAAATTACAGATACGCAAGAATTGTTAAAGAATGAAACAGATCACTTATTCTCATTGAATAAAATTTCTAAAGTAATTGGTTATGAACAAGATGTAAATAAAATATCATCTAATAACCATGAATACTATTTACCTCGTTTTATCACCAGACAACTAGGTCCTAATAGTGCAGCAGAAGATGCTGTTAGAGCATTTTTAGCGCATCAAGAATATGTAAATTATAAAGATCATCTATTAATCAGAGCAGCTTTACAGTTACAGAAAATAGAGATGGCAGAAGCGGAAAAAAGAGGCGAAATTATAGATAACAGTACTCCTCCTTCAAATACATCAAATGAAGGTTAAGTAAAATAAAAGCCATTGAAATAAACTTCAATGGCTTTTATCTTTACTAATTATTTGTTGCTTCTGCTAACTTTACTAATAATAAACGCATTATTTCTTCGGCAGCTACCCTCGCTTTTAATTCTACATAATTGCGTTCTACCTCATCGCCTACCTCATACGTAATAGCTTCGGCATTAAAAGTGCGAAAAATCCAATTTTTACATATAGGTGAAGATATATCAAAAGACTCAACAACCCATGGATCATTGGGAATGCGTTGTTTCATACTTTCAATCCAAGGGTAAGTAATAGAATTTTCCTCAGTAATAATATCAGATGTAATTGGATACAAAATATCTGAACCTGTTGAATGAAAATCAAAACCATACCATACTTTCAACTTTTTCTTTTTCATTTCTTTAGTTAGAAATTTTGCAACAGTTTTTACTTCAGGTTGTCGGAACTTCCACCAATCGCGATTTAAATCAATACCTCCTGGACAATGCCGCCAGTGACCATTATCTACACCATCTGGATTCATCAATGGAACAGCATAGACTTGAAACTTTTGTCGGAAATTTTTAGCCAAATCACTATCACTCATAATAGTTTCTGTAAATGTATGCATAGCAATTTGTCCTGTAATCTCTGGTGGATGTTGACGACCAATTAATATTAAGGCATTTTTTTCATCTGTTTCTTTGATTTTCATTAAACGCATTGGTGAATCTAAACGACTTTTGCCAATTTTTTTAGTAGTAACAAATTTTTTATCATTCGCCCATTTATCCATCCAATCAAATATTTCTTTCGAAGTAATCAATTCTTGTGCACTCACCCAAGTTGGTTTAGTATTAACATCTAATTCTAACCATGCAAATTCTTTATTTTCATTATCTCGATGAAAGTGAGCAGATTGAATTTTAGCCCAGTTTTGTCCATCAGTACTGATTTTAGGAATATAGCGATGTCCACCATCTTGATAAGTTAATTTTATAGTAACTCTTTTACTTGTTTTAGCCCAAATTTTAAAGCTAAACCAAGCACTTTTATTAATAGGTGCATTCTCTGGTTTGATAACAGTAATGATTGTATCCTTTCCACCATAATAAGCATTATTTAGTCTAGCTCCTAAAAATTCATTGGAAATGGATATGTCATCTATTTTGT
>CAYLSF010001457.1:0-2136 GCA_964385675.1 uncultured Saprospiraceae bacterium | reverse complement strand
ATTCTTACATTTATATACGTTAGGTGAGTTTATTCTATTATCCCTATTTTATAAAAATATTTTAAAAAAAGAAGTTGCTCAATCTGCTCCATCTAATTCTCTACAATTTATCAATATTTTCACAATAATCGGAAGCATCTTAATTATCTTAAATTCCATTTACGTACAAGAAATTACGATTTATAATAGCTATGCAAAAACCTTTGTACAGGTTTCTATTATAACGTATGCCGTTTTATACTTTTATAACCTATCTAGCAAAGTCGATCTTTCATCACACCTAGAGAAATCGTTGCGGTTAATTAATTCAGCATTAATGATTTATTATTCGGGGAGTCTCTTTATCTTTATGTTTGGAAACTTCTACCAAAGTAATCAAAACATCTATATGATGTTTTGGACTTTCAATGCAGTGCTAAATTTAATTTTTCAGCTTACGGTGCTTTACGCAATATGGAAGGTAGCCTTCAAGGAGACGAAATTATCTATATGATAGCTTTAGGCATAGCCATAATGTTGGCTTTTGCACTGGCGTTTGTCGGATTCTTTTACTTTACACAGCAGCGGATACTCAAGGAAAAAAATGCACAACAAGCCCTAAAATTGGAACATCAAGCTGCTTTATTATATAACAATATAACCACTCAAGAAAAAGAACGAGAACGCATCGCAAAAGACTTACACGATGAAGTTGGCTCAAAACTCAATGTTATATTCCTCAATTTATATCGCTTAAAAAAAGCAGAATCTGCCTCCCCTCAATTTGGAGAGGCATGGGGGGATATTCAATCTGTATTGAACCAAACTATATCTACAACTCGACAAATTTCTCATAATTTATTACCTCCTACCCTGAAAGGGTTTGGAGTAATAGCAGCTATAAATGAACTATGTGAACAGTACACCCGTAGTGAAATTGTCAAAATTCATGTCCATATACAGGAAAATATCCACTCTATTACCGATAAAATGGTGGAATTGAATATCTTTCGGGTGGTACAAGAATTAATTAAAAATTCAATTGTACATGGGAAGGCAAAAGATATTTATATAGAGATTCATCTAGGAGAGACACAATTTAAACTAGACTATAAAGATAATGGCGTTGGTTTTGACGCAAAAGCACTTAAACTAAAAAAAACAGGTTTAGGTATGCAAAATATTGAAAGTCGAATGAATATGATTGAGGCGAAATTCGACTTTGATTCAGCCATAAATAATGGTTTTCAATTTAACATGAACTTTCAATTAAAGCCTCTATTATCTGAGTAACTCCTAAATATCCTATCTTAAAATCTAATCTTCCACTAGGAATAGTATTAAACACCATATATAGCATACTTTAGATTTTATAACAACGGTTACTACACAACAATGAAAATTGCACTAACTGATGATGAAGTCCTTTTTAGGAAGGGGATTGCCATGATTTTAAATGATAATAAAGACATGGAGGTTATCATTGAAGCCTCTAATGGTCAAGAATTGCTAGATAAGCTAGAAATAACTTCTACACTACCCGATATTCTATTAATGGATTTAAATATGCCCGTACTCAATGGCATTGAAACGGCTAAGATTTTACAAAAAAAACATCCTGATATTAAGGTTATTATTTTATCCTCTTACTTTAGTAAAGCCTTTATTATCAACATGATGGAATTAGGAGCGGCTGCGTATCTGGCTAAAAATACAGAACCCGAAACCGTAGAAAAGACTATCAGAGAGGTTTTTGATAAAGGATTTAGTTATAGTGATGAGGTAATGAAAGTCATCAGAGAAAATATGCTTGCTCGTACAAAACCTAAAGCTACTTTCAAAGAAAAACTTTCCAAACGAGAATTGGAAATACTACAACTTATATGTGAGCAATATAAGACTTCTGAAATTGCTCAAAAGCTATTTATTAGCCCTCGCACAGTAGATGGGCATCGAAATAACCTTTTGATTAAACTTAACTGTCGCAATACAGCAGGTTTAGTTGTCTATGCCATTCAAAATCAATTAATTGAAATCAGTCCTTCTAGGTTTTGGAATCAATAAGGTGTAAGGTCAAAATCGCATTATTTTACAATATTCAAAAAAATTATGCTTTTATGTTTTATAAACAAATTAAAGATATTTTATTTTTAAAAT
>CAYLSF010001456.1:0-2137 GCA_964385675.1 uncultured Saprospiraceae bacterium | reverse complement strand
TTGTGTGATCAAAGCAACAACGTATGGTCGAGAAGTGATGAAAATTGATCATCCTTCGGTGTATGGTGCTTACCCTGAGGATTTGGGATGGTCGCCTAGCGAAACGGCAATTGCACCGAATGGTGATATTTATATTGCAGATGGTTATGGAGCGTGTTATATTTTGCAATATAACTACAAGGGAGAGTTTATACGCAAATTTGGCGGAAAAGGAGATGGAGAAGATCAATTGCGTACCGCACATGGTGTAACGATTGATGATAGAGATAAAGATAATCCTACCATTTTGGCGACTTCTAGGGCTCATAATTGCTTTAAGCGTTTTACAATGGATGGGAAATATATTGAAACCATCGAAATGCCAGGGGCTTATGTTTGTCGAGCGGTGATTGATGAGGATAATATTTATGCAGGAGTTTGCTGGTCAACAGATATTCCGTATGATTTTACAGATCATAAAACGCATCCTTACACAACAAGTCCAAATTCGGGGTTTGTTACCATTTTAGATAAAAATGATAAGGTTGTCTCTAATCCTGGCGGTAAAAAGCCACGATATAAAAAAGGTAAACTACAAACCATGCTTCAAAAAGAAAAGGTTTTTATGCACTGTCATGATGTCTGTATAGATGAAGATAAAAATCTTTACATCTGTCAATGGAATGCGAAAAATAGTTATCCGATTAAGTTAGAGCGGGTTTAATTTCATGGTTTCACGGCTTCATGGTCTTATGGTTCAAAACAATGAAGCAATGAAACAATGAAACAATGAAACAATGAATTTAATTGAATTTTTAGGGCGACTACATCCTTTGGTGGTGCATTTACCGATTGCTTTTCTGCCGTTGGCGGGGTTATTTTATCTTTTAGGACAACGGCAGCGATTTGCTTTTTTGCAAAAGGCTTTGCCTATTACGCTTTTATTGAGTGTGTTAAGTGCTATCGGTGCAGTGCTATTCGGATGGCTATTAGCAAATCATGGAAGTTATGATGATAGTACGTTATTTTGGCATCGTTGGCTAGGTATTGGCGTGTTGGTTGTTGCTTTGATTACTTTTGCAATTGCAGCAAATTGGGATAGTGTCAATCAACGACTATTAGGTAAATCATTGACCGTAGCGGTAATTTTAACTGCAATTACAGGGCATTTAGGGGGTTCTTTGACACATGGAGAAGACTATTTAACTGCTCCTTTAATGGGAAGTTTAGAAAGTAAAACATTAATTCAATTGCCTAATGAAAAGGATAGTATTAATGTTTATCAACATTTGATTCAGCCTGTTTTAAAAGAAAAATGTTATAGTTGTCACAATGATACCAAGCAAAATGGTAATCTCAATTTAGCGACTTGGGAAGGGATTCAAAAAGGTGGAGATGGTGGAAAAATATTAGCTAGCGATGCTTGGCATAGTTCCCTTTTTGAACGGGTGACACTTTCCCAAAATAGTCGAAAATTTATGCCACCCAAAGGTGCACCGATGACTTTTAGCGAGATTAATATTTTAAAATGGTGGATTAATAACGGAGCAAAACCAAAAGCAAAACTGACTTCTTTTGAAATCAAAGACCCTAATTTTTTAGAGATTTTGGAGCGAGATTATGCAATAGATTTATCTCCTAAGCCTTTTGTAGAGACGATACAAATTGAACCATTAGCTGTAAATATTTTAAAGGAATTAGAAACCAACGGTTGGCAAGTAAAAGCGTTAGCTCAAAATAATTTTTTATTAGAAGTAAGTGTATTGAAAGGAAAAACTTTTGAAAAAGGAATGCTAGACATTTTATCAAAAGCTAAAAATCATATTACTTGGTTGAATTTATCCGACTTGGATTTGATTGATGATGATTTACAATCATTAATTGAATTGAAAAATTTATCTCGGTTACGAATTGAAAAAAATCAAATTACCAATGAGGGGTTAAAGCACTTAAAAGGTTTAGATAATTTGGAAGTATTAAATCTTTATAGTAATCCAATTTCAGATAAAGGGTTGGATATTTTAAAAGAAATGAAAGGATTAAAACGAGTCTATTTATGGAAAACGGAGGTGACAGAAGAAGGGGCAAAAGTTTTGATAAGTGGTGATATAGAGGTTGTTTTGGGAGAGTAAAACAGGGTATTTAGGAAAATTTAGCC
>CAYLSF010001455.1:0-2137 GCA_964385675.1 uncultured Saprospiraceae bacterium | reverse complement strand
AATCATGAACGCAAACATTTAAGAGGTATTTTAAGCTATTCGCAAGAGATAGTGAAAGTGCAATTTGGTGAGCGATATCGTGAATTTGTAAATTGGACAAAAACGTTAGATTATTACTATGAAACCACAGACGCCATTATCGTTCATGCTTTTCTTGAACATGATAAGTTACTTAATCAGCAACGAAATGATGTCTTAGCAGGCACAACTTCGGGCAGTCGTTATTTACAAGAAAAATATGACGAAAACCAATATTGGCAACAATTTTATCAAGGCTCTAAACCGATTATCTATGGTCATCAGGTTGTTGGAGATACACCCAAAATTATAAATAACACCTATGGTATTGATACGGGGGCATGTCATGGAGGACGACTAACGGCTATTGAATTGCCTAGTTTTAAAATTCATCAAATTCAAGTTAAGACTGATTATTGGGCAATAGAACGCATCAAATGGCAAATTCCTGTCCTCGAAGCCAAACCATGGCAAACTATGACGTTTGAGCAAATCAATCGACAAATCCAAAAGCTACGATATGTTGAGAATGTAGAAGTTCAAGCATTTCTAAATCAAAAACAAGCATGGAGTGATAACTGTCAATCCCTACTTCCTTTACTCCATCAACATTTATATAAAGCAACGAACGACTTATTACAAACACACGGTCAACAGTCTTTTAACTTTATAGCAAGTCAATATCCTTATAAGGTCTTTTTATTTAAAGCTAAGAAAAATAGGTTGGAGCTTGATGATGTGAAGAAGTCCTTGAATACGCCTGAGAAGGTATTTCGGTTGAAAGAGCAGTTGGATATTTAAAAAGGTATTTTTGTCCCTTTTATATTTCACCAACTAACGAGCATTTGAACCGCAGATTAGGCAAATAAAACGGATACAGAAATCCGTATTCATCCGTTAAACCCGCCTAATCCGCGTTTCCATCACGCCTATTCGATAATAACATTTACCGCATCAACAAAAGATTATGCACGCCACGTGTAACATATAATCGAGTTTCTGTTTTAACCAATTTATCGTCTTGAATTTCCCAGAAGTCAATCCAACCCTTTTTCGGAAATTCATCATCTTGCTTGTGATAAATGGCTACCGCAAGACTGTTACTCTCTTTATCAAAAATCGCATCTTCGGGTAATGCTCCTTTAAAACCATATTCTTGTCCAATGACTTGAAGTTCACCCGTGGTTGAGTTGATTTTAATCAAAGACAAGGTAGATTTTGTGCGAGCAGGAATGAAACCAAACTTTTTAGGTAAATAAGTTCTTCGCATATTGACAGTTACAGCATATTGACCATTCGGACTGACATCAAACCCTTCTGGACTTAACCCAACTCTGACTTGTGAGATAATCCTGTGATTTCCATCTTTATCAAAACGAATACTATTTAATTTTCCTTTTCCATTGAGTACAAATCCCGCATTTCCATTCCCCCACCCTACATCACTCACCATAAAAAATTGCCCCGAAGGATGCCAATTCCCAACGGATAGCTTCTTTCCAACTTTTAGACTTTTCCCTATTTTTTGAATAGATACTTTTTCATTGATTTGCTCTACTTGATAAAACACCACATTTGTTCCGTTCAAATTGGCGGCAATAACATTTAAGGAAGGATGAAACTCTACAGTACGAAACCCCGCATCTCTAGGATAAGCATAATCAACTTCATCGTCTGAAAAATAAAATAATTGATCAATCAAACCCTCTTTCAAGGTCGCAATAACCATTTCTTTACCTCGTTCTGTTGTACCTGCCACTAATAAATCGCCTGTATGATTGATAGAGACATTCTGCAGGTTTTCGCCGACGATGGTATTTTGTAGTAAAACGGGTTGACTCGAATTTTTATAATCAATAATAGAAATCGTTTTACCAATTGGATAATCATAAAAAACATTATCCATTGTATTCTCTTTAGGCGTTATTTTTCCCCGAGTCTCTGCCACATAAGCATACAGCAATGAAGGATGCCACTCTAAAATAGCTGGCCAGCTTATCACCGAATTCGTCGCATGAATCTGACTTGTTTCCTTAGGTTTTCCATTTTCCATTCGAATATAAATCAAGCTATCTTCAATATTTTCAATTTTATTAGATACACCTGTAGCGTAAGCAGT
>CAYLSF010001454.1:0-2138 GCA_964385675.1 uncultured Saprospiraceae bacterium | reverse complement strand
GTTTCACTACTAGCATTTAGAACACCAGTTCCGCTGAGATTCAAAGTGCCTTCTAAAACCAAATTAGCTGCATCATCTGTATCAACTCCATCGGCATCGGCACTTAAATTGAATATTGCATCTCCAGAGATTGTTAATACTCCTTGAACGGTATGGGTTTGGTCATTTGTAAGTCTTGAAAAAGTAAATTCACCATCCAAAATTTCCAGATCAAATGATGTTGTGAGCGTATAAGCTGTGTTGCCACTAAAATTGACAAAACTTCCATCATTATTATGTACCAGTGTTCCTGCTGTAAATGTGCATGCAGAGGCGACTCCATTTGAAAAATCATTGGAACTTATCCGTATTTCATTATTTGGAGCAGTTCCAGTATTGTTAAATGTGATAGTTCCTCCTAAATCAACTGTTGGAGATCCAGATTCAGTTATTTCCTGATTTGTTGTCCCATTAAAAACTATGTCTGTATTTCCTCCATTTGTTGTTAATAAATCAAATGATCCATCATCAAGGTTAATATCTCCAGCCACTTGAAGTTCATGATTATTACTTTCAAATGATGTACCCGGGACAGTAACCCCATTCACCAAATCACCACCTTCAGCAGAAACTATTCCACCACTGGTAGTATTTGTGATATTAATATCTCCTGTAATGATTAGAGTGTAATTATCGTCTACAGCACCATCTGACCCATGAAAGAAGACTAAAGTTCCGTCTGTACTGGATTCTCCAATATCTAACTGACCAATTGTCTCAGATCCACTAGCTCCTCCTCCAACGATATAGAAAACGGTAAATCCATCACGAATAACCGCGATATCATCATCGGCATTACCAGGAAAAGCACTTGCTGCTCCACCTCCTGGTGTTAAAGACCATGTGTTAACGTCGTTCCAATTGCCATCGGCACGGCTGTAATAAGTAGTTTGACTAAATGAGAAAAGTGTCGAACATAGAAAGATCAACACTGCCAGTGGACGGCTGAGGTTTTCCATAGCGGTAGTAAAATGATTGCAGAATAAAGATATTAAGACTTATCTAAATAAATCCTGAATATTCTGAATAAGTTAAAATCAGTTTATTACTCAGACTTGGAATAAAATTGCTGAGTGTTGTTCGAGAGTTCCAGAGACAAATTTCTAGAAGTTATTGAAAATATTCTCCAATAATCACCAGAGTCAAAGAGTATCGAATCTGTGAAGAGAATGTCACCTGATGCATTTGCATCACCAAGTTTAGTAGTATCGAATGTGCTGCAATCAGCATTAGGGACAAGAAATGAAATATTTATCGAATCACCATCAATGATCCTCACGAATAGCTGTGTGGAATCATTACAAGATTCGGGAGTAACTCTTGTATTATCAATTATTTGGGATGTCAAAAGCCACTGTGCTGTGTCACCCTCTGATAGTAATCGTTCTACCTGATAGTCGAACAATCCACCAGGTATTTCATCATCAGCACAGCTCAACAAATAGAAAACGGAAAGAATAGCAAGAAGTCTAACGCGCATTCCCAGTTCGATCAATCACTAAATAGCCTAGCTCATCATTGTCTAATGGTAGGTCCTCTTCTGGGTAAAGAAGAATAGTTAATTCTTGTGTAATGTCGTCAAACTTAAAATCAACTGGTTGCTTAGGAACGGTCAACACTGTGTTCCAATTAAGTGCTCCTCCTGAATTATAGCTTACCACAGCTAAGTTATTTTCTTGCGCAGCGCTATTGAGCATATAAAAGGAAGTTGAGCCTAATGCAGAAGGAATAGTATCGGCCATCATTTGGAAATTATCAGCTCCTGGAAGATCATACTCCAAGTTCCACTTGGCATAACGCCCTTCGTCAAATGCATAAATAAACCCTTTCTTTTCTCCCAAATCAAGCCCATAAACAATTACTTCTTCATTTTCTTTTTTAGGCATACCAATCGTATAAAAATTAGACTCAGGGGCATCCTGAACATAAAGAGGGACTCTTTTTTCGGGCTCACCTTCAACTGTAATTACCCCCCATTTATTTCGCTCAGTCCAAAATTCCACTGCATCACTTAACCACTTTTTTTGCCTTCCAGCCCATGTTTTCATTTCACTAACAAAGGAGGTCACAGTACCATAAGATTGAAAAAAACTATTGAT
>CAYLSF010001453.1:0-2141 GCA_964385675.1 uncultured Saprospiraceae bacterium | reverse complement strand
ATTGATTTAACAGGTAAAACCTTAAATGGGGCAACAGTTCTATCTTTTGGGCCTGACAATGTCTTATTTGTAGGGGATAGCAAAACTGGCGTAATACATGCGATTCCAACAAAAGTAACAGCATTAAAAGATCCTGTCCACATTAATAATCATGGTGTTGATAGAAGAATTGCTGATAAATTAGGCGTTACACCTAGCGATTTGATTTTCAATGATATGCAGGTTCATCCTGCGAGTCAAGAGATTTATATTGCATTGAAGAATGGACATGCCCCCGATGCTAAATCTTTGATTGCTATCATCAGTCCGAGTGATAATGATGCGATTCGTTTTTTGGATATTGCTAATTCAGATAAGCAAGAAGTCTCTATCAAAGCACCTCGCACCGAAGCATTTAATTTTTATAGAGATTTCCCGGCGACCACCTTAAATATCACAGATATTGATTACCATGATGGTCATATCTATGTGTCAGGTTTGACGAATGGTGAATTTGCTTCTACGCTACGTAAAATTAAATATCCATTTGATGGAGAACAAACCAAAGTAGCTAGTATCGAAATGTTCCATGCGGTACATATTCAAAAAGAAACTAGAGCACCAATTAGAACGATGACTTTTGAAGAAATTAATGGAGAACCGACCTTAATTGCGGCTTATACTTGTACGCCTTTGGTTAGTATTCCAACAGCGGATATTCAAGAAGGCAATCATATCAAAGCGAAAACCGTAGCCGAATTAGGATTTGGTAATACACCGATTGACCTCATTACATTTACAGCACAAGAGCAAGATGGTTCTTTTGATAAAAAACTACTGATTACCAATAAAAATAGAAGTGCGAGTTTAATCTCCTTAAAAGATTTTGCTAAAGCCAGTCAAGGTGATGGTATGAGTAATTTTTCATTAGGTCCAGAAGGCGTACAAATTTCTCCTGTTCCTATGGCAGGCGTAATGCAAGTATCAGAGCAAAATCAGATGATGCTAGCAATGTTAAGGAGAAATATTGATAATGGAAATATAGATTTAATTTCTCAACTCAAAGGGGCATACTTTAGGTTAAGTGACTTTGAAAGCGAGTATGAATTCCCTGATTATCAATATACAGAAACAGAACCGTGGAAAGGCTTTCACAATATGGTCAAACCAATGGAAGGCTATTCTGAATTGGTTAGAGAGTAATAAAATCTTATTTTAACACATAGGTACATAGAGCACATAGCTTTCTTATGTGTCTCTTTGTGTCTTTGTGGTTCAAAAAATCAATTATGAAATCCCTTCCTATTTTATATTTAATTCTTGCATTATTAGCTTGTACTCAAATAGAAACCCAACAAGAATCACTCAAAGACGAAACACCAAAAGTCATCGCTATTTACCCCTCCTCAGATACGCTTCCCGAAAATCTATTGCGTTTTTATATCCAATTTTTAGAACCCATGAAAGCCGTTCATAATTTAGAAAATATCAAATTGCTAGATGAAAACGGTAAAGAAATCAAAGGAGCAATTTTTAATAATGTCTATGAATTATGGGATAGTAGACAACAACAACTAACCCTTATTCTAGATCCTGCAAGGATAAAAACAGGACTTATTGCTCATAATAATTTAGGACGTGCTTTAGTCCCAAATCAACATTTTCAACTTGTTATTGAAAAAGCAGAAAATATACATGGACAAATTTTAAAACGTCCTTTTACTAAAGACTTTTTTGTCTCCAAAGCCGATACACTTCCTCCTAACGTAGATAATTGGGCAATAAAAACACCACCATCCAATAGTCAACATCCTTTACAAATTACTTTCCCTCAACCCTTAGATCGGTTGTCTTTATTGACTAGAATTCGATTATTAGATGCCAATAGTCAAATGATAAAAGGCAAAATCAACATTAACAATCAAGAAAAACAGTGGGCATTTTTCCCGAATAAGAATTGGCAAAAAGGTACTTATACCCTACAAATTAATAGTCGATTGGAAGACCCTTCGGGTAATAATTTAAATGGTTTGTTTGATCATGAGGTTGATGGGTTGAGGAGTAAGTGGGAAGAGGAGATAATTGAACGTCAACTATTTATTATGTAACATCAAATTATGTTTGCTATGGGCAAAATCATCAAATTTTTATTAATCAAAATT
>CAYLSF010001452.1:0-2149 GCA_964385675.1 uncultured Saprospiraceae bacterium | reverse complement strand
AATAGAGTGTAAAATCCATAATTTGATCATTCTTTTCGATATTTGTATGATAATATCAAGTATCAAGAAATCATGCATTACAAAAATAGACAAAGAAACCTTGTAAAAATTATCCTTGAAATTTGCTCCGAAAATAATATTCAGTGCAATTTATTATCTGAAGATTGGATTATAGAACTTCAACAAGAAGGGGTATATCATTATATTTTTGGATATAATTTTGAATTAAATCCATCTGCTGCCCAAATGATTGCACAAGATAAGTGTGCAACTTATGAAGTGCTAAAGACTAAAAATATCCCCGTTGCTGCACATCACTTATTCATGAAAGCCAGTTTACATAGTTACTTTGATGGTTTAGGGAATTGGGAAAAAATGCTACAATTTTTTAGAACGCATAATGAAAAGATAATCTGCAAACCAACAAGTGGAACAGGAGGAAATAATGTTTTTTTGGTAGAAAGTGTTTTAGATTTAGAAGATGCTATACAACAATTATTTACCAAACATCGCTCTATTGCTTTATCCCCTTTTTATAAAATTGAAAAAGAATACCGTATAATTATATTGAATGGTGAGGCTTTATTGATTTATACCAAACAAATCCCTTTTGTAATTGGAGATGGACAATCTAGTATTCATCAATTGATTAATAATACATTTCCTGCCACTCAAATAGAAAAAATCTTACAAAAAATCGAACGGATTGATTTAGAATCAATTCCAGTAATAAATGAGAAAGTAGATTTACAATGGAAGCATAACTTAGGTATTTTAGCAAAACCGATTATTATTACGGATGAGCAATTAAAAGGAATTTTATCTAACATTGCCCGAAATGCTTGTTCTGCTATCAATATTCGTTTTGCATCTGTGGATATTATAAAAACCGAAGAGGGATTTAAAGTTCTAGAAATTAATTCAGGGGTAATGATGGAAACTTTTTCCCGAGCTTCAGAGGAAAATTATACCATTGCCAAAGAGATTTATCAGAAGGCGATTAGCTCGATGTGGTAGATTTTTATCTATAAGTAATTTATACCTTAAAAGATTTGTGTTTTGATAGAGAAAAGTGATTATTTTGAGTTTGATTTTTAAAACGAATAAACATGCCTTGGTTCAAAGACTTAACAGGATTTAGAGAAGAAACCCCAGCACAAGTTCGACAAAACTTGGCAGTAGATGGAGCGTACATTGTTTCTCTCGTTAATGGAAATCGCTATAAATATGGAGCATTAGCAATTCCTAAGCTACAAGATTTGCGAGATACAGTTGATATAAAAGAGTATCAAGGAACACTTCAAATATCAGAATTTATTGGAGATGTTCAACAAATTCATTTGTTCCCGCATAGTAAAAAAGCCCTAATTCAAGCCGCTTCTCAGTTTAATTTGTTAGAGATGGTTGGGCCGAATATTACCCCAGAACAGGGCGTTGGAAAATATGAATATGACCGAACACAAGGTCCTGCTTGTGCGATAGCTTGTGGGGCAGGTACGATTTATAGAAATTATTTTGTGGAAGTCAATGGAGAAAGTGGACAGACAAAAGACAATCAAATTGACTGCCTGAGCGAATATGATAAATTGTGGGATAATCCAAATCGGCAATTGTGGACAATGCAAAATGGTTATGCTTTAGCCAATAAAGATGGATTAAATTTTATTACCCAGTATATTCAAAATCTATCGAAATCAGAATATGAACATTTGAAAGGCTTACTAAAAATTGGGATTCAATGGGATACGCAAGTCACTCTAGATGAAGTTGAGGGCTACTCGAAAGAAACACCAGAAAACGAGTTACATACGGTTAGTCAAATCTATTGTTCAGCTTTACCTGTGGCGTATTCGCACGTTCGTCCTCCTCAACTGTGGGAGGCTTTTGCTCGTTTGGTATTGGATGCTACGTATGAAGCAACCTTCTACGCAGCCCTTCAAAATTACCGAAAAACAGGAAACAATATTGTTTATCTAACTTTGGTCGGTGGTGGTGCATTTGGTAATGAACGCCCTTGGATTTTGGATGCAATCAAAAAATCAATCGAAAAATTTCAATATACGCCCTTGGATGTGAGAATAGTAAGTTATAAATGGTCAAATCCTAATGTGAAGCGATTTTTGAATTCATTATAAATGACAGTTGACAG
>CAYLSF010001451.1:0-2151 GCA_964385675.1 uncultured Saprospiraceae bacterium | reverse complement strand
AAAGATTACACAATATAGTAATTTATTTTATAATATTTATCCACCAAAGTCATCGAAAGAAATATTTTCCTCTGGTACACCTAATTCATCTAACGTACGAATTACAGAAGCATTCATCATAGGAGGACCACAGAAATAGTATTCAATTTCCTCTGGCTCAGGGTGATTCTTCAAATACTCCTCATAACATACGTTCATGATATACCCCTTGAAACCTTCACCCGAATCATCGTTAATATCTTTCTTTACGGTCCAATTATCTTCAGGGAAAGGATTATCCAATGCTACATGGAATTTAAAGTTTGGAAATTCCTTTTCAATTGCTCTAAACTCATCTATGTAGAATAATTCTCTACGCGTACGACCTCCATACCAGAAAGAAACCTTTCTATCCGTTGTTTTTAACGTGTGAAATAGATGGAATAAGTGTGAACGCAACGGTGCCATACCTGCTCCACCACCAATATAAACCATTTCCTTCTTCGTAGGCTTGATAAAGAACTCACCAAACGGTCCAGAAATCATGACTTTATCACCTGGCTTCTGAGCAAATACATAAGAAGAACAAACACCAGGATTTACATCCATAAATCCACCTGTTGCTCTATCAAAAGGAGGTGTTGCAATACGAATATTCAACATCACAATGTTTCCTTCTGCAGGGTGATTCGCCATAGAATAAGCACGGAATTGCTCCTCGTCATTCTTCATGGTCAAATCCCACATCTTATATTTATCCCAGTCTTCACGGTATTCTGGCTGCACATCAATATCTGCACCATAGTTTACGGTCACTTTTGGTACATCAATCTGAATATAACCTCCAGACTCGAAGTGTAAAGTTTCTCCCTCTGGTAATTTCACCACAAATTCCTTGATAAATGTTGCTACGTTATCGTTAGAAACTACTTCACATTCCCATTTCTTGATACCAAAAATCTCTTCTGGTACTCTAATTTCCATATCATTACGCACCTTCACTTGACACGCTAAACGCCAGTTATCACGAGCCTCTTTACGAGAAAGGTGATTCATTTCCGTAGGTAATACATCTCCTCCTCCTACATCTACCTGACACTTACACATCGCACAAGTACCACCTCCACCACAAGCAGAAGGTAAAAATACGTTTTGATCGGATAAAGCTGACAATAATGTTCCTCCAGGTGATACCTTGATAGGTTCATTTGATTCGCCATTAACAATGATAGAAACATCCCCTTGAGGCACTAATTGCTTTCTTGCAGACATTAACCCAAAAGCTAGGGCTAAAATGACCGCTGAAAACACTAGCACTGCATATAATACCATCATAATTACAAAAGAATTTTTATGCTTACCTTAATATTGAACTATTAAGATTGAATTTTGAACATTAAATCATAAAACTGATAATTAAATCAAATATGCCTAAAAGCGGTTCAAAAATTCAAATATTATATCTTAAATATCTTTTCTTTAAAATCAGTATAAATACTTTAGCGTATTTATGTACAAAGATTACAGATAAATCGATTTGCGCTGCCTAATTAATTATAAACAGAAGGATCGATTCCCATCAAACTCATGAATGCAATCCCCATCAATCCTGTCAAAATAAATGCAATTCCTAAGCCTCTTAACGCAGGAGGTACATTAGAATAACGTAACTTCTCACGAATAGCTGCAATCGCAATAATCGCTAAGAACCAACCGAAGCCCGAACCTAGTCCAAACGCTACAGACTCTCCAAAAGCATACTCACGTGCTACCATAAATAAAGAACCACCTAAGATAGCGCAGTTTACTGTAATCAAAGGCAAGAAGATACCTAATGATGTATATAGTGCTGGAGATACTTTTTCAATAATCATTTCCACTAACTGTACCATTGAGGCGATTACAGCAATGAAAAGGATTAATCGAAGGAAAGTTAAGTCGTATCCGAAGAAATCTTTTAATAAATATTCTTGAATTACCCAGTTGATAGGCATTGTAATACCTAGTACGAAGATAACCGCTAAACCTAAACCAACAGCCGTTTTTACGGTTTTTGATACCGCTAAATAAGAACACATTCCTAAGAAATAGGCTAATACCATATTTTCAATGAATGCTCCTTTTATAAATAAATTTACTAATTCCATGATGGTTAATTTCTTTTCTTTTTAG
>CAYLSF010001450.1:0-2152 GCA_964385675.1 uncultured Saprospiraceae bacterium | reverse complement strand
AATCCTAATCTAGTCGTTGATTTTGTAGCATTGGAAGAAGCTACAGCGAATAACCAACATATAATTGTGGACTCTAGAACAGCCCCTCGTTATCGAGGAGAACATGAGCCGATTGACCCTGTTGCGGGGCACATTCCTTCTGCTGTTAATTATCCGTGGGTGGAAAATTTAAATGAGCAAAAACAATTTTTAGCTAAAGAAACACTACAAGAGCGATTTAAAGAATTGCTATCAACAGATAAAGTATTAACCTTTTATTGTGGTTCAGGCGTCACTGCCTGTCATAATATCTTAACGCTAGAATATTTGGGGTATAAAGGAGCAAAATTATACCCAGGTTCCTGGAGTGAGTGGATAGTAAAAAAGGAGTTATGAAATATCTCATAACTCCTTTTTCCCAAAAAACGATTAACTATTAATGACTAAGGATCAACCTTAGACTTTCCATCTTTTTTAGCCAAAGAAACAAATTTAATTTCATCTAATTGTGCTTTAACCGCATCTCTTACGACTACAAAATCTTTCATGCTCGCTTCACTCATAGGCTCAGGCGGTGGTAAATTCTCCTTACGATGATTGACTTGTTTGCCATTTTTCCAAAATCTAAAACAAACGTGAGGTCCTGTAGCTAATCCTGTAGAACCTACATAACCGATTACTTCGCCTTGCTTAACACGTGTACCGGGCTTAATACCTTTAGCAAATTTAGACATGTGTAAGTATTGTGTATCATATACCTTATCATGCTTGATTTTTACATATCGACCATTTCCTCTGCTATAACTTGCTTTGGTAACAGTACCATTAGCCACCGCTAAAATGGGCGTACCTCTAGGTGCTGCATAATCCGTTCCTAAGTGCGGTTTTACTCGACGTAAAATAGGGTGGAAGCGACGACGATTGAAGGGAGAGGAAATACGAGCAAATTTTACAGGAGATTTTAGAAATGCTTTTTTCATTGGGCGACCTTGATCGTCAAAATATCCTGCATAATTTTCATCCTCATAAAAATAAGCGTTGAACTCTTTATCATAATGTTTAAAGGTAGCAGCTTTGATTTGTCCTACACCAACTGATTCGCCTTCAATAAATAACTCTTCATAAATTAATTTGAATCGGTCATTTTTTTGGACATGATGGAAATCTACCGACCATGCGAAAGCATCTTCCATTTTAGAAGCTATCTCATAACTCATGTCATTACCCACAATGGCATTCCAAAGAGAAGATTCTACAATTCCCGAATTTTCAACAACTTTAGTATCTACTTTTCGCTTAATGATTTCAACATTAGCGTCTCCTTGTAAATCATAGACCACATACTCAAAAGGACTAGGCTCATAAATAAAATAGTGAGCAGCCTCCCCATCTTTAGGAGCGAGTATCATATACTCTTTTCCAACTCTCAATTTTCGTACATCAAAAACATCTTTAGCTTTTGCAACTACTTTATCAATTGTTTGATAAGAAATATTGTGCGGTAAGAGTAAATCACTTAAAAATTGATTTTTCTCAATCTTGCCTTCTGTTACGGTATAGTTATCAACGGCAAAACCATATTTCACATTAGGTGCTTCGACAGAGATTGGTTTGGTAAAATCTATATCAGCAGGCTCGCTAGTTTTTGTTGCCGTAGCTAGAGCAGTTGAAGGATTGGAAGAACTATAATAAGTCCATCCTAAAAATCCGAAAAGTAGTAGTCCTCCCAAAAGAGCAATAGTGCGTTTATCCCAATTCACAATTCAAGTATTTTTCGATGTTCAAAAAAAATCCAATAGTAGGTTTTGTATTTAGCTCGTATTTAATCAATTCAATAGTACAAAAGTGAGTGCTATTAATTCTTTATCCTTTCAATTTTATTAAATGTGAAAATCAAAGAATATTCAGCAAAAATAATTATCCATTTAAAGTAAACAATTTTTAGGACTGTTAAAATCAAGCTCCCCTCCCTCCCCGAACAAAAAAAAATCCCCACCTTCCTCACCGCCGTTGATACCAAAATCCAACAACTGACCGAAAAAAAAGCCGTGTTGGAGCAATACAAAAAAGGGGTGATGCAGCAGTTGTTTGGGCAGGATAGTCGTTTTCGGAAGGAGAATGGGGGGGGGGTTGAGGGTGGTGTACAATAGATTTCATTGTCATATGATGACCA
>CAYLSF010001449.1:0-2154 GCA_964385675.1 uncultured Saprospiraceae bacterium | reverse complement strand
GTTAATATATAAAATAGTTTTTTCATAAATAGATTAAGATTTTCTAAAAAGGGAATCATCAGATAAATATTTTTGAACTAATTAAATGAAGTGGTTTAATCATAAGAGGATAAACATAATTGCTATTATTCTATTTTTTTTAACACAATCTGCTCTGCCTGTTTAGCCACAATCATATCAAAAAACTGTTTCAATACTTCATAATCTTCAGGTTGAATCACTGGTTCTTTTATTCTTATTCTACTCATGATACTAATAGTTCCATCAGGTTTTTCATTGACAATATGACTAAATGTTCCCACGCTTCCCAGCAAATTCACCTTAGCAGATTGAGGTAATTCATCCACTTCATATCCTTTTGGAATATTGAGGGTAAGCATATACCGTTCATCTATTTGATGCCCTAAATCTACTGCATAGAATCGTACTTTATCTTTAAATGGGTTTACTTTGTATTTAGAAATACACACAGGACTTACATATATTTTATCATCGCCCACTTGTGCTAAAGAAGACGAAGTAATATTCATCCCTACTAAAAGTCGTTTATTTATATCTTCTCTATTTTTAACCGTTACATCTGAAATATCAGCATCTGCTAAATCTTCTTCTTGAATAATTGCTAAATACGATTCATGTGATTTATCCAATTTTGCCCTAGTATTTAATGCTGCAAAACCATTATATACAGCATTCATATTACCACTGACTTCTCCATCTTCTGCTACATTCAATTTCACTTGATAAATCGTTCCTGATTTATACTTAGGTAAAGTGATCCAACTTCCTTTTTCTTTAGTGACTAAAAATCCTTGCCCATTCAAATCACCAAAATCTAGCAAACTTAATGGTCTATCTTTGTCCTTAGCATCTAAAAAATAGTCTTTTCCATCAATATTAACCTTCACTATCATGTGATTAAATTGAAATTGAAATGGTAAATATGGGTTTACAGGGCCCTGAGAACGAGTTTTAATTAAAACGGGATTAGCTTGAAGCCCAGCTTCTTTTAATAAGGACAATAAAAGTAAATTAATATCACCACTATTTCCGCCCTCTTCATCCATTACATCATCCAAATCTTCCAACGAACTCCAAGCACTAGAAAAACCATTCCAAACCGCATTTTGGCTTATATAAGTATATAAAAACTGCATTTTTTCTTTTGGAGATTTATTACCCTTAATCAATGACTTATGAAGTTTATAGGATTGTTTAAATTTAGCACGACTACCAAAATATTCCTCATAGTCTTTATAGGATTCTTTGTTCACCTCTTCCCAACTCACTATAAAATTTTGGTGTAAATCCCCCTCAAATTTTGAAACATATAAATCAATGTATGCTCGATGCGCATTATACGACAAAGTATAAGGTTCTATTTTCAGTGCAGGAATATCCTTCATTGCAAAAGTATGACGAAAAGCATATACTCTTTCTTGTTGCATTGCTCTATAGGTTCTAACCATACTATTATAAAATCTGCTTGTTGATTGGCTAACATTTACTCTAAATACATCTTTCACTTTTTCATTTTTGGAGAGAGGTAAAGGACTACTCAACCGACTACTCATTTCAAGATACTGAGGAATCTTAGCAGAGAACTCAGAATATCGAACGGGTATTTTTTTTTGAAAAAAATGATATGTTGAAAAGTAGAATGGCGTACTGTATTTATAAATGTATTCTATTACTGACCCTACTTTTACATTAGGAAAAGAAAAAGAGGTGTGTCTATAGCTTTTTGTAACGTTTTCTTTAAAAATATTATCTTTATCCACTAGTGTAGGAATAACTTTTCCATCAACCCAATTTAAAGTATGTGCTTTTTCAATTTTAGCATCATAAGGTATTTTTATATTAGCTTGGGTTAGTCCTGCCTTGTTTAAGATTTTTATTCGAAGATGAACTCGATAACTAGCATATCCTAAACCATCCATGACAACTCGTTCATATAAGACAACAGCTTTGGAATCAGGAGCTTTTTCATAAGCTGTCATGGTCATATCTGCTTCCGATATTTTACCAAATTTAATAATTTTCTGAGCTATCATTAAATGAGCACAAAAAATAAAGCATAGGGTTAAAATCAAGGATAGAAATGATGATTTCATAATTTAACTACGATTTTTAATTTTAAATAAATGCGTAAAC
>CAYLSF010001448.1:0-2155 GCA_964385675.1 uncultured Saprospiraceae bacterium | reverse complement strand
TAAAGAAGAACAATAACATAAAGATAATATCTGGTAATGATGCCGTTGAAATCTCAGGCGTTGAACTTCCTCGTTTTTTCTTAAATTTTGACATAATTAATTAAAGTTTAGAAGTTCAAAATTTTAACCTTCTCCGAAGGCAGTCGGTTCAGCTTCTGATATAACGAAAGGAACATCTTTTCTGATTTCTCTCTTCAACTTAATGTCTAAATCAGGATATTCTTTCCCGAATCTTTCATTAGAGATTTCATTCCAAATTTCATTATAAGCAGCCTTTAATTCATTATAAACGGTAATGTATGTTTCATACTCCGTACCTCTATCGTTTTTCAAAGAAATAATTGCTTTCTTTGGACTTACAGATAAGTCGTCTCTTTGTTGAGGATTCATAATGAATTCCTTAGCTCTCTCTTTTAAGACAGCAGGATCCATACTCTCTCCTCTTACAAGCAATTGATTGTCTTTGTTAACCAATACGGAGAATACATTACGCGTGTTAAGCTTCAAATTCTCAGGTGGTTCATCCGACCATGGTGGAAGCTTTACCGTAATACCCTTATCTACATCAATAGTAGTGGTTACGAGGAAGAATATCAACAATAAGAATGCGATATCTGCCATCGAACTTGCATTGATTGAGGGTGATTCTCTTTTTGGCATAACTAATTATTTAAAAAGGTTACGAACTTCAAAAATAGCAAGGGAAGCAAAAGTCAATACAACCATAATAATAGTAGTATTAATAGCCCCACCAATAAAATTACTATTTCCTGAACTTACACTAAACTCCTGTTCCGCAGCTTTCACTTCCGCACTACTCTCTGGTGCCATTGCCATTCCAATTAAGAATAAAACAATTAAACCACCAAGAATAGCCAAAGTCTTCATTGCTTTTTTAGGAGATTCCATTAACAATTTAACAAATTGGTAAATACCAAACGCTACTGTAACAAATGCTGTTATAAAGAACAAAAAGTAAGTAGCATATAAACCAAAGTCAAATTGCGTAAAACTAGCTAACTTCTCAGAACGTTGGTCTGGAGTTAGATTATCAAATACTTCTGGACGTAAATCCGCTGTACTAGGGTGTGTCGCAATCAAGACGAAAAACAAGATAGCTATAACAGCACCTACCGCAAAGGCGATCAACTGTCCATTTTTGTTTAAAAAGCTATACATTGATTTTAGTCATTAGATGGTTTAACAATATTATTGTCAATTAAAATATCTACCAAAGAGATAGAAGCATCTTCCATTTTATTAACGATACCGTCAATTTTAGAAACGATGTAATTGTAGAATACTTGTAAGATAATCGCAACGATAAGACCGAATACTGTTGTTAAAAGTGCGATTTTGATACCACCTGCAACAATAGCTGGAGAAATATCACCAACCTCAGCAATTTTATCGAATGCTTGAATCATACCGATTACCGTACCCATGAAACCTAACATCGGTGCGATAGAGATAAATAATGAAATCCAAACCAAACCTTTTTCTAAAAGTCCCATTTGAACACCGCCGTAAGATACAACTGCTTTTTCTACACTTTCGATACCTTCATCAGAACGCTTCAAACCTTCATAAAGAATACTAGCAGTAGGACCTTGAGTTGACTTACAAATTTCTTTTGCTCCGTCCATATCACCACTTTTTAAAGCATCGTCAATCTTCTCTAACAACTTATCAGTGTTAGTAGTAGCGATATTCAAGGTAATGATACGCTCAATACAAAATGCTAATCCTAGAATCAAACATACCAATACGAAACTCATGAAAACCCAACTACCTTGAATGTAGTAACGCTTCAATAATTGATGTCCGAAATCTTCTTCAGCAGGTGCATCTGTTGCTGCAGGTTCTGGTGCTGGTGCCGGTGCTGGCTCTGGTTCCGCTTGCTCTACTTGTTGAGTTGTCTGCTCAGTCGTTTGCTCAGGATCATCTTGAGCGTTTACATTGTTGCTAGCGAAAACAACAAGCCCTAATACAAAAATGAGTGCAAATAATTTTCTCATAATATAGGATTTTCGAGTTGTTTTAGGTTAATATAAAACAAATTTTTCAGTGAACGAATATGGTTTTATTAAAATAATTGCCTGATTCAGAATTGACTTTAGTTCCAAAAACGCTTGCGGAGAGAGCGGGATTCGAA
>CAYLSF010001447.1:0-2155 GCA_964385675.1 uncultured Saprospiraceae bacterium | reverse complement strand
CACCTCTTTCGTTTTTTCAATCTTTGTACCGAGCGGTAAATTCAAATCTAGGGTGACTAGATTACGGTCACTATCAGGGAAAAACAGAAATGGAATAGAGCTAAATAAACTCAAACTTCCGACAAATAAAGCCACAATCAAACCAATGGTCACCAAAGGAAAACGCAAAGCTACTTCAATCAATCTTTTATAATAATTATTCAACCTATCAAACATGGTAACTTTTTCTTCGCCATCCGTTTTGGGTTCTACTTTGATAAATCGAACCCCTAAAAATGGAATCATGGTCATCGCTAAAATCCAAGAGGATAATAACGCCAAAGTGATAACCACAAATAAAGGTCCCATGATTTCGCCCATCGTATTTTCCGCCAAAAAGAAGGCTAAAAAGGCTGCCGAAGTCGTCAAAGAAGATACCAATAAAGGCACTAATAGCTCATTACAAGCTGCAATAGCGGCATCAAAGGGTTTCATGCCTTCTTCCATCTTCACCATCATGGCTTCCGAAACAACGATGGCATTATCTACCAATAAACCCAACGCCATAATCAACGCCGCAAGCGATACCTGATTTAATCCAACGTCCACCAAATCCATTAGCCAAATCGTCATAATCATTGCCATCGGAATCAAACTTGCTACCACAAACCCTGTCCGTAATCCTAAAAAGAGTAGCATGACCAACAATACAATTCCAACAGATTGATAAACATTGCTCAAAAAATCATTGACTTTGGTATCCACATATAAATCCTGTGCAGCCATTCTTCCTACTTTCATTCCTACAGGTAGCGTCTGATTATATTCTGCCACTCGCTCATCTACTACTTTTCCCAATCGAATTAAGTTTGCCCCTTCTTTCAAAGCTATGGCTATTGAAATCCCTTCTCCTCCATTAATCCTGACCAATTTTTCGGCAGGGGTTTTATATGCCCTAGTAATTTTTGCAATTGCCCCTAATTCAATACTACTACCATTCGGCAGGCTCAAAATCATACGCTTTAAGTCATCAATCGACTCAAAATTACCACTTGGCTCAAGAGCAATTCGCTCCTCTTCCAAACTCACCTTCCCTCCTGAAAACACAATATTGGTAGAAGCAATAAACTGTTGTAACATCCCCGAAGATAAACCCACTTCCGCCAATCGAGCATTTTCAAACTCTACATAAATTTGCTCTTCCAAAATTCCTTTGAGTTCTACTTCTGCCGCATCATCTAGTCGCACCAAATCATCTCGAATATCTTCTGCATAATCTTTTAACTCTGCATTGGAAAATCCATCCCCTTCTAAGCCTAACAAAATACCATAGACGACACCAAAACCATCATCATTAATCTTTGGTTTTCTAGCCCCATCGGGTAAATCCCGTTCAATGCCCTGTACTTTTCGTCGCAATCTATCCCACACCGGTTGTAATTCCTCTTCACTAATATTCGGAGCTAAACTCACCGTTACAATTGATAAGCCCGTCCGACTTTCACTCGTCACATCATCTAATTCGGGTAATTCTTGAGCCACTTCTTCTATCTTTTTCGTGACCATCTGTTCCACCCGTTCCGGCGAAGCCCCAGGAAATTGTGTCACCACCGTTGCTATCCGTATCGTAAACGGCGGCATACTATTTCGAGATAGGTTGTTGTAAGACACCAATCCCATGACCAAGATGACCAACAAAATCATTAGCGTCACCCTAGTGTTATTTAAAGCTATTTTAGTGATATTCATTGTTTTTAATTTAAGACCGCTTCGCTGTCAGAACAGAGAAGTCAGATCGTCAATTACATTGACTGTCAGAAAAATCATTTACTACATTTTTCTGTTGCGAGGAGATTCCTGCATCCGTAGGAATGACGGTTTTGTTTTTATTACCGTCAAGTGAAGCGAAGCGTAACGACCGTTTACCGTTCACCATCCAACAATTTAACCTTCATGCCATCTAATAGGGTTCCTAATCCTGCGGTAGCGACTAATGCACCATTCGATAAACCTGATTTGACTTCATAGCCTGCGGGACTTAATTGTCCAATTTCGATGGTGGTCTTTTTAGCCGTGTAATGATCATTGGATTGTTCTAATACAAATACAAAATGTCCCTTACTATCTTGTCCGACAGACGAAACAGGGGTGACGGTCATTTGAGGAGTATCTGCCT
>CAYLSF010001446.1:0-2157 GCA_964385675.1 uncultured Saprospiraceae bacterium | reverse complement strand
CCATTATCTAAAATGACACCCTGTGATTGAATTTGATAAAAATAAACCCCTGACGATAATCCATTTCTTTCTACCACAATTTGATTATCTCCATTTGAGGAAATTGTTTTTATCCGTTTACCCAAAGCATTGAAAATCGTTATGTTGAAATTTTGATTAAACTTATTATCAACAGTAATAATAGCTTGTTCATACATTGGGTTTGGAGCAATTTTAACATTGAAATTAGATTTTGTTTGTTGCTCTATTGACGTTAAATAATCAAAATTATGCGGTGTTCCCCAAACTTCACCACCTTTTTGATAATAAAGTAAATGCGTCCCTTCTGTCCAACCACAATCAAAATCGTAAGGTCCTCCTAAACCTTCGTAATATTTATCCACGCCACAGCCATCTACTACCCAGTCCCAACAATTATTATAGAAGTTAGCAAGTCCAATCGTCATTTTAGCTAACCTCCCGTTCTTATCATTATCTCGGAAGAGGACGGTACTATTACCTAACAAAAGACCGGTGCTATAGATATTCAACTTATTAGCAGGCGTATTCAATGTAGATAAGATATCGTCAATTACGTATGTTCGGGTAATTGTATCGAGAATAATAATTGTATCCGTTGGATTATAGTTGTAATCGGATATGTGTTGAATTTCATAGCGATTCATCGCATATACCAGAGAATCTCCATTATTATAAACTGCTTTTCCAATGACGGTGAGACTTCGATAATATTTTGTAGGGGTCGGAGTCGAAAAATTGCTCGTTTGACGAAATTCGTGAAATTCGTCCCCAATATCAAAGTTATAAATATCATAAAAGTCAATATCTTGTGTAATCTGAGGGATGTTTTCATGTCCATCCAAGATAATTTCAGGAGCATCATTAGGAAAATCAGCAAAATTCAACGCTTTGACAAAACCATAGTTTTTGCTGATTTTAATTTCTTTTCCATGTAGAGGGTGTTGTGGTAATATTATTCCACTATTATCTTTTGTTTGTAAACCAATAGTCTGCACACTATCCATTACCGTTACTATCATTTCTGTGGTTTTAGATAAAATCGTTGCTTCTATATAAACTCCATTTGAAGCCGTGTATATCACCCAACTATCTCCGGTTGATTTATCCAAATGAAGCGTAATAGATTCTTGTTTCTTATTACTAAAAACAGCACTAGTAGTTGTAATCGTTGCTGCCGTACCTGTCCATGAAGTATCTTCTAAGATTAGGCAATAATTATCATCAGATCTACCATAAAAAATACGGTAATAGTGATGTGTTTCACTTCCATCTTGATTCGTAGAAATAGAATCTACATGATGTCTTAAAAGCAGATCGTCATTATTCGGTAGATTATAAAAATTAGTTCCAGCATAACCGTAATAGGTATCATACATCGAACTTAAAGGTTGGTAATCTTGTCCATAAATGAGGATAGAAATTAATAAGAAAAGAAAGATAGGTAAAGATTTTTTCATACATATTGGTTTAAATATTTAAGAAATGAATAGTTTTCCTACTCCTTATTGTAATACACGTTCTACAAATCAAATATGTTGGGTTAGGTATTCTTTTTATAAAAAACTTGAATTTGAAATAAATCTAGTTTATATTTGTTGATATATCAATATTTAAAACATCAACTATTTTATGGACGATCAAAATCTAAACGAAGTTTACTTATTTCATTTGGATAAAGCAGCCAAACAATTTAAAAAGCTGAAGAATGAAGTATTTAAACAAGCAGGAATTGACTTAACAGGAGATCAATGGATTTTGATTAAAAATATCCATGAAGTAGAAGGGATTAATCAACGGACTTTAGCAAAGCGAGTATTTAAAGAACCGGCGTCGATTACCCGTATTTTAGATATTTTAGAAAAAAAGCAATTGGTAGAACGTCGAAGCATACCCAACGATAGACGGACTTATGCGTTATACACTACCGATCAAGGAAAAGCTTTGGTACAACAAATTATTCCACTAGCAGTAAATATGCGAGAACAAGGTAGAAAGGGATTAACTGAAAAAGAAGTTGAGCAATTGACGATTTTGCTGAAAAAGGTCTATGACAATTTGAGTAGTACAAAATCATAAATACTATGATTTTATAACTCTTTAGCATCATGTAAAGCACACGTCATTCCGAACTCGATT
>CAYLSF010001445.1:0-2158 GCA_964385675.1 uncultured Saprospiraceae bacterium | reverse complement strand
AGGATAAGGAGATTTTTGCCGTATGGATATAACAATCCATATAATAATTGTTCTTTAACACGATACTTATGCAATCTGCTAAAAGCAAACAGATTAAATTCCTCCCTCGTCCATCCATATTTTAGCTTTTAAAACTGTCGCTACGGTCAAACTATCCTTAATTTCCCCTTTCATGACCATTCGATACAATTCTTGAAATGGTAATTTACGAAGGATTAAATCTTCAGTTTCTTCTGGTTCTGCTTCTTCAAAACTTAAACCTTGTGCAATATAACAGACGGCATATTCATTCGTGACAGAATTAGAAGTATAAAAATCCATTAGTTTCGTCCACTTACTAGCAACAATACCTGCCTCTTCTTTGAGCTCTCTTTTAGCGGAATCTAGTGGATTATCTTTTAATAAAGAGCCGCCTTCTGGAATTTCCCAACTATATTCATTCAAAGCATAACGAAATTGACCAACAATCCATGTGTTATAATCTTCATCCAGGGGCAAAATACCAACAGCAATATTATGAAAATGAACAATACCATAAATGCCATTATTACCACTCGGATTAATGACATCATGATGTTGGATTTGAATCCAAGGGTTACTATAAACTTCTTTGACCTTTAAGGTTTGCCAAGGATTTTGTTCTAGATCTTTCATATTTAATTTTGTCAATGTTTTGGATTGTAAAGCTACCCGATTTTTTATAAAATTATTAAACGTATGATTTCTAGTTTTGTGTTTGTAGGATAGAAAATAATGAATATGGCGTACACGAACGGGCGACAAACGTGCAACATCTAAGACTCAAAAAAGACCAAAAGGTCTATTTTTAAGTAAAATTAATTTTAAATCCTATCATTCCATTGAATTTAAACAAAGTAGGAGTTTGAATGGGTCTTAAAAATTCCTATTTTTGCACGAAAATTGTAAAAGCGATTTTAAATAATTCGTAATTCTCAATTATAAAATATGAATCTACACGAGTATCAAGGAAAGGAGTTATTATCTCGTTATGGGGTAGCTATTCAAAGAGGATATGTAGCAAATACCGCAGACGAAGCCGTTGATGTAGCTAAAAAATTGACTGATGAAACTGGAACAGGTTGGCACGTAGTGAAAGCTCAAATTCATGCTGGTGGACGTGGAAAAGGTGGTGGTGTAAAATTAGCTAAAAACTTAGATCAAGTTAAAGAACATGCTGGAAACATCATCGGTATGATGTTGAAAACACCTCAAACACCTGGTGGTTTAGAGGGTCCTGGTAAGTTGGTACGCAAAGTGTTGATTACAGAAGATGTATATTACCCTGGAGATAGCGAACCAAAGGAGTTTTACATTTCTATCTTGATGGATAGGGCGAAGAAACGCAATGTAATTATCTATTCTACAGAAGGTGGTATGGATATCGAGCATGTGGCAGAAGTTACTCCTCATTTAGTACACAAAGAGTGGATTGATCCAAGATTAGGTTTACAAGGTTTTCAAGCTAGAAAAGTAGCGTTTAATTTAGGATTGAGTGGTAAATCATTCAAAGAAATGACGAAGTTCATTTCTAAATTATATCAAGCATTTGTAGGTAGTGATGCAAGTTTATTTGAAATCAACCCTTGCTTAAAAACTTCTGATGATAGAATCATTGCTGTTGACTCTAAGGTATCTTTAGATGACAATGCCTTATTCCGTCACAAAGACTTAGCAGAATGGAGAGATGAGAAGGAAGAAGATCCAACAGAGGTAGAAGCAAAAAGCTATGGCTTAAACTTCGTTAACTTAGACGGTAATGTAGGGTGTATGGTAAACGGTGCAGGTTTAGCAATGGCGACTATGGACATCATCAAATTATCAGGTGGAGAACCTGCTAACTTCTTAGATGTTGGTGGTACAGCAGATGCGAAGCGTGTCGAAAATGCTTTCCGTATCATCTTAGCGGATACTAAAGTAAAAGCTATTTTAATCAATATTTTTGGTGGTATTGTTCGCTGTGACCGTGTGGCACAAGGGGTGATTGATGCCTATAAAAATATTGGAGATATTAAAGTACCTATCATTGTACGTTTACAAGGTACAAATGCAGACATTGCTAAGAAATTGATTGATGAGTCTGGTTTAAAAGTTTACTCTGCTACCTTATTGCAAGAAGCGGCGGATTTAGTAGATAAAT
>CAYLSF010001444.1:0-2162 GCA_964385675.1 uncultured Saprospiraceae bacterium | reverse complement strand
TTGTAGGCCTAGTAAAGTATGCAATTGAAAATGGATATGATTAAAATTTAATCATCATCGCAGAAATTCAAAGAACGCTCGAACATCATATTAAAAACTTATAACTTAAAATAAATTCGTCAACTTTTGTACTTTTTTTAAGGTATGTCATAGAACAGGGCTATTGTTAAGTCACTCTTAATTAGGCCAATTAAAATTTTAAAGTAGAGTCGTTGCATTGCAACGGCTTTACTGTTTTTAAGCTGTATATTTGCTTTGCAAGAAAACCATAAAACCAAAACTTGTATTTATGAAAATCTTTCAGCGTTTATCTCAGCCTTTTGTTGTTTTTGTGGAGCGGTATTATCCTGATCCTTTTGTATTTGTTATCCTATTGACGGTAGCTACTTTTTTATTGGCATTTGGATTGACCGATACGACACCAATTGATGCCGTAAATGGTTGGGGAGAAGGATTATCGGGTTTATTGACCTTTATGGGGCAGTTAAGTATTACCTTAATCGCTGCCCATGCTTTAGCTCATACAGATGCGGCTAAAAACTTATTATCTAAATTAGCTAAAGTTCCTAAAACTGAGTTTCAAGCCTATTTTCTAGTTGCACTTATTTCTGGTATTGCCAACCTTTTTGCTTGGGCATTGGGTTTAGTCGTTGGGGCAATTATTGCTCGGCAAGTCGCTGTAGAAGGAGATAAACGAGGGTTACATTTACATTATCCATTATTGGTTGCTACGGCTTATGCAGGTTTTGTATTATGGCACATGGGGTATTCAAGCACCTCTGCCCTATTTGTAGCTACTTCTGGTCATGTTTTAGAGGCGGAAATGGGGATTCTACCCGTAACAGAAACAATTTTTTCAACGCATAATATTACGACAGCTTTAGTCACCTTGATAGCCATTTGTGTGGTTTGTCCTTTGATGATGCCCGATAAGAAAGATATATTTAAGGTAAAAGCAAAAGTTTTACAAAAATCCTTACATCAATCTACTACGGTTAAACAATCGGATACTTTAGCGGATGCTCTTAATCATAGTAAATTAATTACCATTATTTTAGGAGGTTTAATTGGTTTATATTTATTTGATTGGTTTGCACAAATGGGCTTAAATTTGAACCTGAACATTGTAAATTGGACATTCTTATGTTTAGGACTTTTATTAGCTCGCTCACCTATGCATTATATGGAACTAGTTAAAAATGCCAGTAGCTTATTAGGCCCTATCGTATTACAGTATCCATTTTATGCAGGTATTATGGGATTGATGAAAGGTACGGGGTTGGTGGATGTGATGTCCGTTTGGTTTATGGAAATTGCAACAGCAGATACGCTATCTTTTTGGGCATTTATTTCTGGAGGAGTTGTGAATATGTTTGTGCCATCAGGTGGCGGTCAATGGGTAGTGCAAGGCCCTATATTTATTGAAGCTGCTAAAAATTTAGGGGTTGATCCAGCGGCTATTGTACTAGGGATTTCTTATGGTGATCAATGGACTAATATGATTCAACCTTTTTGGACAATTCCCTTGTTAGCAATTGCAGGAATTGATATGCGAAAAATTATGGGATATACTTTTGTTATCTTTTTAGTGACTTTTATTACTTTGGGAGGAAGTCTATTGATACTGGGAGCAGGATAATTTAGGGGGAATTTCGGATATACGTTCCAATAATCGGAACGTATATCCGAAAATATCTATTCTACTACTATCTTTTTATGAATCACTTCTTGAAATGTCCTTAATTCCAATTCATATTCCCCTTTTTGATAATTTTTTAAATCAATTTCAAAAATGGTATTAACGGGGGTATCTAATAATTCTTCAGAATAAACGATTTCTTCTTCTTGGTTTTTTAAACGAATATCCGTCAAAATTCCATTAAATACTTCTAAGTCAACGTATAACAATTTATCATCTGCTTCACTAAAAAATAGCCAATCATAAGTTGGAATATTTTCAAAGTCAAGTGTGGTAGATGCTGTTGCATTTTGTTGAGCTAAAGCGGGTAATTGACATAAAATTAAGCATAAAAACACAAAATAGTAACGCTGCATAGTTTTAGTGATTGATTCAGCTAAAATCTTTGATAGATCAAGATTTTTGAACGTTCAGTTATCAAATTATTTTGCCCAGAATTGTATTATGGTAGGAAATAACAAGT
>CAYLSF010001443.1:0-2167 GCA_964385675.1 uncultured Saprospiraceae bacterium | reverse complement strand
GTTTAAATCCTTTTGCTAATTGATGTGCAAATTGCGGATACTTTTTTCTTAAATACACAAAAATTTCTTTATCAATTACACCATATTTAGTCCACCATTCTATTAATAATTCATCATAGATAGAGTTTTTATGGTTTTTTAAAGTTTTAAAAATTCTAATCAAATGCATTTTAAGCAATTGTTTAGAATGTATTCTTTGAGGGACTTCTTGTAAAAATTGCACTGCATTTTTATTCTGAAAAGAAGCTATAGCATTATAATATTCAGATGGAAAAAGTAATTTATTATGAATTAAATCTGGTTCATAATTCATTAAGAAAGACCAGAATTTAGGATGTTGGAATTCTTTGATAGCATTAAATGCCAATTGTCCATATTGTTGAATAGCTGCAATATCCTTTTCGTTATTAAATTTTGCTAGGGCTTCTAAGGCTTCTGGAATTTTATGCTGTAAGGCGAGTTTTCGAATGCGTTGATAATCCTTTTGGCGAGGTTTTCTATTTGTTAATGCCGTTACCGTTAAGGAAGGAATACTATGCGGAGAATCTAGTAGGAGGTTATCCATTTGTTGCAATTGTTGATTGAGATATTGTTGATGTCGTTTGGAGTTATTCCGTTTTCGTTGCTGATGCCACACATAATAATAAAAAGTACAGGCGACTCTTTCTTTTTCATTCAAATCCATTTCTCTTACGCAAATATGAGTCGTATCTTGAAGATGAATTTTCAAAATTGAGGCTAAATCAGGATAAGCCCTGTCTGCTAATGCCCAAGCTACATAGCCACGAATTACCCTATTTGAATGTGTACTTAAGTATAATAATTCATCTGTAGTTGCTTGATTTCTGAGAATAAGATAGTGGTTATACTGCTCCGAAAATTCGTTATTTATTCCAACTATCGGATAGTCAAGGCATTCTCCTTTATTTATATTGTATAACGAATAATAAACACTTTCTTGAACTTTAGGCTTTACAGGATTGGATTGACCAAAACCTAAAACACAGTAGATAAGAAACAATCCATTCATTATCACTACTTTTGGATAGTGACACTCAATAAGATTTAACATAATCCATTATTATATAAGATGCTTTCAAGTCAATACAACTTCATGCTATACGCTACATATCGGTAATAAGTTGCCTTTTATGAATCAATTTAACAATTACTCAAAATTTCAATTAAACACTTTAATTCAATACCTTTGAGTCTGAAAATTTTTAATGATCTAGTATCAAATATTAATTAGATACAGAACAGTATAACATGGCTAAGCAAAAAAAGAATTTAACACGACAGCAAAAACGTCAACAAGCTAGACGGGCAAAAAAGCAACAATCTATTCCCCAAGAAAAACCATCACCATCTTCCAATATTTTAAGGAATAGGTGGTTTATTCTAGGAATTGTAGGCTTGTTTTTATTGCCGATAGCTTGGCATTTGTATAATAGTTATTCAGATCAAACACCTGTGAAAGAACCTATATTCAGACATGATGGAAAGTTGAGTCTTATCACTAGTGATAGTTCATATCGCACAGAGATAGATATAGAGATAGTAGAATCTCAAGAGGAAATTATGCAAGGATTGATGTATCGTAAGTCGATGGAAGAAACACAAGGAATGTTGTTTGACATGCCTGTGGAAGAACCTCAATCCTTTTGGATGAAAAATACCTATATTCCTCTTGATATAGTTTATATTAATGGTTTCGGAGAAATTGTGTCCATACAAGCAAATACGACTCCATTATCCACAAAATCCCTACCCTCTGACCTTCCTGCTAAATATGTCTTAGAAGTCAATGCAGGTTTCATGAAACGGAATGGCTATGGCGAAGGTGATAAAATAATCTTTACAAAATTTAAAAATTAATTCAATCATGAAAATCTTTAAAATATTTATATTCAGCTTATTAGCTTTAGTTGCTTGCGACAATCAAGAAACAGGTACGGTTAAGAAAGAAAAACCAGGTACTACATTTACCAAAAATGGAGAATTGACCTTACAGAGTACATCAGATACTTCTAAATCTAAAGTTATAGATATCGAAATAGCTGACACAGAATACAAAAGAAATCGAGGATTGATGGATCGTTCATCTATGGATACTAATCAAGGAATGCTCTTTATTTTTGATAAAGACACCCCACAATCCTTTTGG
>CAYLSF010001442.1:0-2170 GCA_964385675.1 uncultured Saprospiraceae bacterium | reverse complement strand
GTATTTCCTCTTCATCTTTTTTGAATCCAACCAGTTGTCTACATATTTTATTTTTTCAATGACCCCTTTTTCGTCAACAAATATTTCAATTGTAACCTTGTCCTCATATTTTTTTCTTATATCTCTCTTGATATTCAAATTCTCTTTTAGAAATTGGATTGTAGTTTTAGCTCCATGAATTCTTGGTGGATTATTTGCCTCTATAAAATATTTCTCTTCTTTTTCTTTGCAAGATTTAGTTGGAAACATAAATTCTGATGGATTTTCAATTGCTAATTGTAATGAATCAACCGTCATTAAAATTGGATTTTCAATTGTGCACCTATCGTTGTAAAGAAGGTATCCCCAAGTCTTATTTTCCTTTACAGGTGTTATATGCTCTCCACAAATAGAAACAGCATATTCGCCATTCTTGATTCTGTGTAACGATAAAATCCATTCGCTTCCAATTTGAATTCCAGATAGGTAAGGTCTGCAATCAGCTCCTCTATCTCCCCAAACTGTTATAAATTTTCTCTTTTCTTCTCCCTTTAGCTTAGACAGAATTTCCACTTCAATTGATGTTGTTACGGTATCTTCATAGACCTCTGTAAATGTTATCAGACTATTTACTTTACCATGAATTGTAAGATGATTTTTTTGAGCATTCTTTACCAATCCTCCATTCCAACCACAAGAACATGCCGTTATTCTTTCCAGATTTATTACTGTTAGAATCGTTAAAATAAGAATTATCTTTTTCAATGGCTTTTATTTTCTCTCTTTTAATGACGCCGAACAACGACATATCGGCACATATATGCTGATATGTCGCCTTAAAATTTCATATTAACTTGAATATAATCAATTGATAATCAATTGTAAGAGTGGCGATCCGAAAAAAGGAACATATATGCCAATATACTATTTATATTCATCAATTAAAATATGGTTTTGACCACTTTATATAACAAACAAATATAGTAAAATTCAAAGGGGCTAAGCCATAATAACCTAACTTTTTCAACACATAAAAAACAAACACCTCTACTTCCTCAAAACATCCACCTACCTTCCGAAAGCTGAAATCGTCAACTGTTTAGCTTGTTGCATATACTCCATAAAAGCATTGATTAGATTTTCTTTGCTTTTATAAAGGAGTTTTCCGTTTTTTAGCATGGTATAAGCGTCGCTATTGGCTAAAAAGGCACTACAAGCAATGGTGTATTTTTGAGTGTTGTTAATCGGTTGACCATTAATTGTTGCTTCAATTAGTCGATGCCTTTCGGTTGCGTGGAATTATATTTGGTGGTTAAGCCAGATAGTTGACCCAAGCCGTAGGTGAGTTGATAGCTATATTCTAGTAGTTCTTTCAGAGCAATACCATCAAGTTCTATCACATGAAATTGTTCCGATAGCTGTCTAAATTGAAGTTTATGAAGTCATTTTATATTGCCTCATACAATCCTCCTTAGCAATTTTCATCGCAATATCTTTTGCCCAAGTTTGGTAGGTCAATTTAGAAGGGTGTACACCATCGCTAAAAAATTCGGAGTGTTCTGCTTTGATATCAAGTCGATCTGTCCAATCTTTCAAGGTAATCTTTTCATGATAAAATTCAACTTGATGGTAATTTTTCGTTAAATCTTTTAGCTCATGCCCTAGGAGTTCTACTAAATTTCCAATGGTGAGTTTCATCAAAGGGGGAAATGCTGGAAATTCTTTAATAGGGGGCATATTACAAAAGAAAATAGGTGTATTAGGAAACTTGATTTGTAACGTTTCTATCAGTTTTTTAGCGTTTTTTCGCCATTGATAAGGAGAACTCAACCCAAAAGCATCATTTGCTCCGATACCAATTACAATAATATCAACTTTAGATTCTGTAATGGTAGGAAGAATCTGCTGAGTGATTTCTTTAGCGGTGAATCCACTTTTAGCATATACTTTCCATTGGATATTGATATTTAAAAGTTGGGAAAGAGACTGGGCGAGTGTGCCTGTAAATCCTTCTTGATGTGTCGCTACTCCTACACCAGCAATTGTGCTTTCTCCGATAGTTATTATTTTAAGTGAACGGGGTGTTTCGATACTAGCCTTACTCATTCCCTCTATTCCATCTGCTTCTGGTAATTTGGGAACTTTAGCACGAATCATTTTACCTTGTATATACAAAATAGGTAAAAAAGGA
>CAYLSF010001441.1:0-2172 GCA_964385675.1 uncultured Saprospiraceae bacterium | reverse complement strand
AATCTACAAATTGGTATCATTATTTCCGTTATTTCGTATCGTAATAACCATAAAACAATAACACCACTCAATCAAATTGCAAAACTAATGAAGTATATGTAATTTAACGATTCATTCGCTTAAATAAGAATCGAAAAATTTAACCTCATTAGTATTCCGCCTCATTCAAACCCTATTTAAAGTAACACTCAGCACAAGTGAAGGGAAGTACTAATTCTAATATTAGTCATTTAAGTAACAAGAACTAAAATCTGCTTATTGATGAAAAGCGGGTTTTACGTAAATTGAGTTTGGTAGAAAACACTACTTTTGTAACGAATAGGAAGCACGTTATGGCAAACATTTTAGTAATTGACGATGATAGAAAATCATGTATTTTAATTCAACATCAACTAGAAGAATATGGCTATCGCATCAAATCTGCGTTAAGTGGAAAGGATGGATTAAAGATATTGCAACGTTCTGATATTCACCTTATCTTACTGGATCAAGTAATGCCTAAAATGAATGGTTTAGACTTTTTTAAGCATTTACAGCTTCAGATACCTAATCCTCCACCAGTCATTATGATGACTGCTCACACAACGCTAAAATTGGTTACTGATTTTTTGAAAGCTAATGGTACCGATTTTATAGAGAAAGGAATAGAACCCGAGATTTTACATATTAAAATTCAACAAGCCTTAATGCACCGAAAAAACTATTTGAAGCAACAGACGGAACATAAGATAGTTGAGCGAAAACTTCGTAAGACCAACCTCTTACTAGCAGATAAAGCACAACAATTAGAACATACCATTCAAGAATTAGCTCAACAAGCTAAACTACAAAAAAAGCAAGCTGAAGAGTTACGTTCTTCTAATAAGGAATTATTGCATTTTACCGATATAGTAGCACATGATTTAAAAGAACCATTACGCTCTATTGCCAATTCTCTACAGTTTTTACAGGAGGACTTTGGCGACACACTAGAAGAAGATGCACAAGAATATGTTTCATTTGCAATTGAAGGTGCTCAACGCTTAAATTATATGATTCATGGCTTATCGCAATATGCTAATGTAAATAGTATCAAGCCCTTTACAATAGTAGATTGTAATGAACTCTTACAGTCTGTCAAAAATAACCTGAAATATCGTATTTTAGATACAGAGGCAACAATCATACATGGAGATTTACCAACACTTGTAGGACATAAGTATCAACTCTTACAAATTTTTCAAAACCTTATTTCAAATGCTATTAAGTTTAAAAGAGATGCCCCTCCTGTTGTCACTATCAATGTAGAGGATAATCATGATCATTACCTATTTTCAATTGCAGATAATGGAATTGGTTTTGATGAATCGTACTCGGAGCGTATTTTTGAAATTTTTCACCGATTACATACACATAGAGAATACAAAGGAAGTGGTATTGGATTAAGCATTTGTAAAAAAATCATCAATCGTCATAAAGGAAATATTTGGGCGAGTTCTGAACCAGATAAAGGCTCTACTTTTTATTTTACTATTTCAAAAGATTTAATAGCTACAGCAACAATAGCCGATGAAGAATTGCATAGCTTGTAGGTTTAAAAGCACTATGTATATGATCTAAAAAGGCAACTTTGATAAATCAAAATTGCCTTTTAGTTGCAAAAATGCTCTAATATATTAGAAGAATTAAGCTAATCTTACGTCAATAGCGTTTAATCCTCTACGACCATCTTTAGTTTCAAATGTAACTTCATCTCCCTCTCTGATATCATCCTGTAAACCAGAAACGTGAACAAAGATTTCCTCACCAGTTTCTGCTTTGATGAAACCGTAACCTTTAGAAGCATTGAAGAACTTTACTGTACCTCTCATAATAAAATTGAAAAATGACAATTATATGTTCACTTTTAATAACACTGATAAAACTAAAACTCTTCAAACTTTGGACACACCTAATATATCAATAGAATTGCTAATCAAGTGGGGAGGCATTAGAAATGTTCAACTCACTGAAGAAAATAATACTATAACTCCTTGTCAATGAAGACGTAATAAAACTAGTATTGAAAAAATAAACAAATAACTAAATGATTAAATAATAAAAACATCGCAAAGATAGGTCATTTTTTATGACTTATCAACATTTTTGGAACTATACGTAATATACTTATACGTACAATTAAACTTCATATAC
>CAYLSF010001440.1:0-2175 GCA_964385675.1 uncultured Saprospiraceae bacterium | reverse complement strand
TAATTAAATCTTTTACTATTGTCCAAGATTCTTTAGGGTCAGTCTGTACTAAAAGACTAATATAACGAATTTGTTTATTCGTAGGATTTAAAGCCACCTTGATGTCACTCAATTCAATGGTATTAGTAATTTTTACTAGACCTGATGGCAAACTAATATCAGCCCCTGCCAAAGCCGTCAATTCTGAAAGCATGGCGTGCGAGGCTTGGGTTGGTTTTGCTTCGAGTAATATATTATGTAGTGGATTAAAAATATAAGCAAAGGTTGGAATATTGTAGGTCTGACTTGAGGTTTTAAATACAATATCGCCTCCAAATCCAATACACGTATCATTTTGAGCGACCATAGCAGCTTCATTTGCAGTAGATTGACTGTGTAAAAGCAACTTAATATTTTCAAAGTTTAAATGTTGCCCAATTTTAAGCGTAGTTGATTTCTTTGTAGCTAAATCAAAGTTAGGCCCCAACAAGGAAAGCTGAATTTGTCCTACTAAGGCTTCTTTTAACAAATCTCCAAATAAAAAATCAAAATTGGAATAAGGTGCTTTTAGTTGCGTTGTTCCATCAAAGTATATTCCTTTTTTGATTGTTATATCTTGTGGCAAAACTCCTACTAAAATTTTTAATTGAGCATTGTCAGAGGCTACTTCAAAAATAGGTTTTGTAAATCCTATGGTTTTACCCACCTTTGAAGTAATGATAGGAAAAGATTGAGGGAGCGTCCAACCATCTTTGAAACTACCATGAATATAAAACTGTAGTGCATTATTCGTATCAATCCAAAAGTACAAGAGTATAGAGGCACCTTTTAAAAACCCTTGAGTCCCAATTCCTTTATATTCAATGTGCGTAGGTGTTTGTCCTTTTGCACTAGTGGAAACTAGTTGAATTGCCGAATATTGCAAATAGTTCTTAACTTCTTTGCTAAATGATGTTAAGTTTAAATCAGTATTGGCAAAACTTTGGGTCGTCAAACTCAATTGACCATTAGTAATTAACCCGTCTATTAACGATTTTAAATTATTGATTTTCATTTTTGTAATTTGGTTCTAGTTGTACATTAGAAAGAATATGAAATAGGTCTATTTTGTATCCTTTTAAAATATGCTTTAAGAAGGTATATCTTCAAATCCCACAGGGTTTGTCCTTGCATCGGGATTGATTGCATATCGTTGTGCACCATTTTTACCTGTAACATATAACATTTTTTTAGTGCTTAAATTATTTTTTAGATCTGACTCATTAGTTCCTGTATAAGCATAGTAATTGTGGTTATTTGAATTTGCTTTTAATCTACTTACAATACTATTCGTTAGAATTTTACTAGTTATGGAATCACGAGGCAAACCATGTGTATTACCATAACCAGCACTAATGACTACACCGTTAGGATTTACGAGTTGTAGGTAGGCGTCAGAAGAAGAGGTCTCGCTACCATGATGTCCTGCTGTTAAAACATTTACATTTTTTAGGGTATTTCCTTGCCCATATCTATTCAGCATAAATTTTTCAGTAGTCTTCGTTGCATCTCCACTTATAATTACTTTTTTTCCATGTGATTCAATTAAGGTAACTAAACTCCCTCTATTGACATCCGTTGAACTATCAGAAGGATAAACACCAGAAATTTCTTCCACATTACCCGCCACAATAGAAAGCGTGCAATTATTGGGTTCATTAAAGATAATATATTTGCCGTTTGCATCAGGTTGAAAGGCATTATTAGTTGGGACACAAGTTATCTCCTTACCTATTAAAGTGGTTCCATTGTATTTATCTTTGTTGGTAATATTATATATGTTATTTGTTTTTCCCTGTAGCCAGGTATCTGTACCATGTGTATATCTTGAAATATTTCCACTATGAAGCACCGTATTAATTTTAATATTTTTTAGTTTATTATCAGAAGCGTTGTTAAAAACTTCTTTTAATCTATTATGATGATCATCATCAGAATGTGTTAATATTAAATAGTCAATTGTATCAGAATTTCCTAAAAACTGGTTGCTTTTTATGAGTTGTCTAATTTTATTAATGTCTAATTTAATCCCACCTGTTTTAGAAATAATCTTAAAACCGGCACAACCACAATCAATCATAATACGTTTTCCATTTGGGGTTTTGATAAGGGTACAATCTCCCATTTGTATATTAACATGAGTAATATATAGTGGAT
>CAYLSF010001439.1:0-2175 GCA_964385675.1 uncultured Saprospiraceae bacterium | reverse complement strand
CCAACGTCACCAGCAGCAACGACGGTGAAGGCATTTATGCCGAACTGGAAGATGCTGCTATTGTTGGCGGATGTGTTATTTATTTTATTATTTCGGTTCAACATTTTCATTTATTTCACCTTCTAGGATTACACTAATTTAAGACAAAACTTAGATATTCGTCAAGTTCTTCACGATATTCTATTCTTCTTATCCAATCTTTTGGTATTGATTTCAAACCATTTCTTGCACCTGCAAATGAACCTGCAATACACGCAATTGAATCAGAATCACCTTTAGTATTTACTGCTCTAATTAGTGTTTGTTCTAAGTCATCTGGAAATAATAGAAAGCACAATAAAGCTGTTCCGAAAGCTTCTTCTGCTATCCATCCTTCACCTGTTAATTCGCACGGGTCTATCAATCTATCATTTTTCTTGACCGCTTCATTCACCTTATTCAAAATCTCAATACACTCATTCCAACCTCGATTTATAAAATCATTTTGGCTCATTATTCCCGGTCTTTCCCAAATGTTTGTTAACCAATCTTCATGATATTGGCTTTTCTGACTTTCTGAGTACTCGATTAGTTCTTTCACTAAATTTTTTGGTTCTACTCCTTCTATGATTTTGATGATTGTTATTGCTGTTAATTCTGATGCTATCAAAGCTGTTGGATGAGCATGAGTAACTGCTGATTGAAATTGTGAAATCTTTGCTATTTCTTCATTTGTAAAACTTTTCTGCTTGAATTTTAACAATCCAATTGGTGTTACTCTCATGTTTGCACCGCATCCTTTTGAATTTTTTGAGGTTGCTTTCTGCCAAATCATACCTTTTTCAAGGTTTTCGCATGACCTTAAACAAGTCATTCCTGGTGCTCGATTATTCTCTTCGTCATTCAACCAAATTATAAATTCATTCACCAATTCATTTTCAAAGGCTTTTTGATTTATTCGATTTTCTTGATAAGAATTTATTAGAGCTTTTGAAACCGATATTGCCATTTGTGTATCGTCTGTAACTTTTATTATTTCTCCAATTGGTGCAGTTAATCCATTTTCGCCCCATTTAGCTTTAATTTCATCAATCTTTAAAAATTCAGTTGGATAACCGAATCCATCTCCAATTGCTGAACATATTAAACTTCCTTTGATTTTATCTTCCATATTTTCTGAAGTTGCAACAAATTAGTTCTTATTGACTTTGCTATTTTTTATAATTTCTGTTCTTATTCTAAACTTAGGATTTTCTCCAATTTCTACATATCTCGCTATTTTTCCTTGACAAGATTTACACTTTCCTTGAAAAATTACATCATTTAGTTCATTTATAGTCAATTTATAATCAATCATCTCAACCGTTTTCTTTCCATAACATTTCGAGCAAAATGAATTATACTTGGCTAAATTCACTATTTTGTCGTATTCATCAACAACAATAAATTTTAAATCTTCCTCTGAAATTAGAATTTCAATTTTACTTCTCATTCTTCAAGTTACAAATAATTCATTTGTGTTCTTGGATTTTATATATTTTAATTTTACATCATAGCCGCCAACGGAAAACGCAGCAACGACTGGCGAAGGCTTTTGCCGACGCTGGACGCTGCTGCGATTGTTGGATGACGCATTATTTATTATTCATTTTTATGATATTCTATTTTTCGTTCCCAAATATAACCTAATTTACCTTTAGAACTTCTTTTTTTAGTTACCCAATTACCATGATTATCATAAATGTAAATAAAAGATGTTTCGTGTGTTTGCTTCCCTGTTTCATTAAACCATTTCTGTACAGTTAAATTATTTTGGTTATCATAATGGTTTTTGAAAATCAATTTACTTCCATCGTCTCTAATAAGAATTTCTTCGACTTCATTTCCCTCTTGGTCATAAATATACTTCCTTATATCTGTTTTATTTCTAGCACCGTTATAATGCTTTTTCTCTGTAACCTGATGTTTGGAATTATATTTAAAATTAGTTTTGTTGGTGTAATCATATTTTAAATTCTCTATCGTTAATTCAATTATATTTCCGAAGTTATCAAACTTACTTGATTGAATTTGTATTAACTTTTCCTCTGTATTATAGCTTTCTATCTTTTCAAAGTTCTCGTGTTCATTGGTTATTTTTATCCGATATCTTTTTAATTCTTCATTAGCACTAAAAGTTTTTCCTTTAATCGCTTC
>CAYLSF010001438.1:0-2176 GCA_964385675.1 uncultured Saprospiraceae bacterium | reverse complement strand
TCTACGGAAGAACTTTTTTAATGACTAAGTGTCAACTGATAAATGATTCATCTCATCATTTTTGAAAATATTAATTTCTCTAATATTCTAGAACAGGATAGGCGTTTTCTTATTGAGTTAAGCTTCAAAAATAAAGTCATCATCGGTAAAGGCTGCATTAAATACCGTTTGCAAAGTCCTGATAAAACGTTACACCTAGAACAAGACAATCAAGCCCTTATTACAGAATTTGTCCAAACTTTTACCAATTACTTTGTTAAGCAAAGTGGAATGAATTTGGGTATGGAAGTCAAACACCGTACTGCAACGTTTATGACCTTTTTCTTTTTTTCGGATGATAACATCACGCAGGCAAAATTTGAAGAGAGGCTTCAATATAGTGAAAATGACTTTTTGGGGTTAATTTTTTTAGATAAAGCGGAATTTGAAAATTTCCAACTCAAAACGGCTGCACAACAGTCAAAACTAGTCAATAAGATAGATGGAATGGCAGCCTTATGGAGTATTTTTGTACGGGTAGGTATTCGCATTGCCACAGGACATTGGACAACAGCGGATTCTGAAAATTTACTACTAGCCGTTAATTTTAACAAAAATCCCTTATTGAATTTTAATAACTTACACCGCTTATTGAAGCAACGATTCAATCAAGAACAAATCACTACTAATTATTTTATCAAACGCCAAGATATTATGCAATATATTGATTTACAAAATAATAAAGGACAGGTTAATATCACTAAAACGGGTAATATTCAGACCAATCCTACTTTTCAATTTCATTCCTCTTCTCCAAAGGAAACAGCCGCTCCTTTGATTAGAGATATGTCAAAATTAAAAGCATCTGCCAATTTTATTCAATCTTTACGAGACTATGTCAAACGTGGAGAAATAGAGGAGTTGATAGATGCCTTACTTCTTTTTTCTAAAAATCGTTCTACTGATTTTTACAACTATATCTTGCGTTTGAGTGGTAATTATCAACGACTTTTGGATAAACAAATTGAAGGCGTGATTTCTAAAGAATCCATAGCAATAGAAATTAATGAATTGGTAGGTACTTTGATGGCATTGGTGGATAAGATAAAAATTGAGCATTAATATTACTTTTTCCATGTACCTAAAAACTAACACTTTAACCAACAAAAAATGAGTCAAAACCAATTTCTATTCGCTATTTTACAAGCTATCTGTGAGAACGCTACAACGATTACTTACCATAGTAATCAAGTACAAATTAATCAACGCATTATAACAGAAAATGACCTTCAAGTTTTTACAGAAGAAGATTTAAAGTATCGGGTATCTATACTACTAGAACAACTTGACTTGCATCTTATTTCCCCAGTTCAATTATTTCAGACATGGCATACTATTTTATCAACAACTCCAAGCACTAGCAGTAAAGTCCTTTACCAAAAAGCGAAAGCTCTTTCTTTTACCTCATCGGCAGAAGATGAACAATTAACCCAATGGCAACAGACTTTTATAAAAAGATTAGAAGAAACACTAGGTCATTACATTCAACTTATTGATACCTCTAAAACAACTGAAATAGTAACAGACTTAACCAATACACTTGATTTAAATCCTATGCTCAATGGTTGGGCAAAACAACTTTTATACGGAACACAATGGGCATTTATTCCTGCTACTTTACCCATGCTTCCCCCTATGCCTTTAAAAAGATATCGGTCAAAAGCTAGAAAATAATAAAAAGTGATGATAAAATATAATATTACTACCCTTAGTGAAAAGTATAATATTAGTGAAAATTTCTTTGAAATTATTACCAATAAAGAGCTTATTACATTCTCTATTAACCACATAAAAGCAGATAAAGATATTCATATAGAACTTACTCAGTTTATATATAATACGGATTTCTACATACGATTAGAGGAAAAGCTATCAACTCAACGCAAAATATTAGCCTCAAAAAATGATTTTAAAGAGCGTATTGTTATCAATGAGGTTATTTTAAAAATTGAAAAAGAAGTCAAGCATTACAAAATTGATGTTCTGAATACAGCTGTTTTATTATTAGAAATTCATGAGACCGCTAATTTGATTTTGGCTAAAAATCATTTTTTTAAAGGCGAGCTTGCTACTGTTAAGCACTCGGACATATTTATTCGTCACTTAAAAGCATTCATTGAAAAATGGATTTTATAGT
>CAYLSF010001437.1:0-2176 GCA_964385675.1 uncultured Saprospiraceae bacterium | reverse complement strand
TTTAAACTATTATATACAATGTCTTTACGTAGAAAACAGATAATGTCGCTTACAGGAATTAATTCTTCAAAAAAATCTAAAGAAGAATTAATTGCTTTATTTAATCAATATTTGGATAATGGTATTCATGGAATTTGTTTTAGTTCTTATTTAGAAGGGCAAGAGCCAGGGACGATTATTAGTGCAGAACAAATTAGACAGCGTATTGAAATTATTAAGCCTTACACGAAGTGGGTACGTACTTTTTCGTGTACGGATGGAAATGAATTAATACCGGCTATAGCAAAAGAAAATGGTTTAAATGTAATGGTAGGGGCTTGGTTGAGTGATGATAAGGAGTTAAATGAAAAAGAAATAGCAAACTTAGTGGAAGTCGCTAAAGCGGGAAATGCAGACTTAGTGGCTGTGGGAAATGAGGTGCTGTATAGAAAAGAATTAACGGAAGAAGAATTATTGGCCTATATCAATAGAGTGAAAGAGCAGTTGCCTGATGTGGAAGTGGGATATGTGGATGCTTACTATGAGTTTAGAGATCGTCCTGCTATTACAGCGGCTTGTGATGTGATTTTTGCCAACTGTTATCCGTTTTGGGAAGGTTGTCATATTGACTATTCTCTAGTTTATATGAAAACCATGTACGATATTGCAGTAAGAGCAGGAAAAGGTAAAAAGGTTATCATTAGTGAAACAGGTTGGCCAAGTCGTGGTACAAATTTTGAGGCATCTGAACCGTCTTATGAAAATGCGATGCGATACTTTATTAATACACAGGAATGGAGTACACAAGATAATATTGACGTGATGTATTTCTCAAGTTTTGATGAAGCATGGAAAGTAGGGGCAGAAGGTGATGTAGGGGCTTATTGGGGAATTTGGGATAAAGATGGAAATCCAAAATTTAAGGGTTAGTAATTGATAAATATCCTCACTTAATGAGGATGACTTTTGGCAATCGATAATCGATACTTGATATATCTACAATATAATAAATACAAGGTTTATTTTTATTGACTTATCAAAGTAATCAAATATCGTTGGTCAAATGTCGAATGTCTCCTACAGATAATTTATTGGTTGGTAATTCCTCACTGAATAATTAAGATATGAATCGTTATAAAAACTTAAATATTAAGCTAGATACGGCTATTTGTTACTCTGGATACAGAGATGGACAAAACCCTGATACAGCAACTTATCCAAGCTATGATCAGATAAAAGAGGATTTACTATTACTGCATGGACGATGGAAATATCTTCGACTGTATGATTGTAGCCCACATGCAGAAACGGTTCTAGAGGTAATTCAAAGAGAGAACTTAGATTTTGAAGTAATGTTAGGGGCATATATCAACGCTGAGGTCAATAACCCTGGTTGTCCTTGGGGCGGTTTTCATTCTGACGAAAAGTTGGCATACAATAAGCAAAACAATCCAAGGGAAATTGAAAAGTTGATTCGATTAGCGAATCAGTATCCTGATATTGTTTTCTGTTTGTCTGTTGGAAATGAGGCAACCGTAGATTGGACGGATCATCTAGTGCCTGTGGAAAAAGTAATTGAATATGTTCGAATGGTTAAAAAAGGAGCAAAGCAACCTGTAACATTTTGTGAAAATTATGTACCCTGGCATAATAAGTTAGCACCGCTTGTAGATGAAGTTGATTTTATTTCGATTCACACCTATCCTGTTTGGGAATATAAAAATATACATGAAGCACTAGAATACACGAAGCAAAATTATTTTAGTGTAGCCGATAAATATCCTCATAAGCCTGTGATGATTACAGAAGCAGGTTGGACAACTAACTCAAATGGGAGAGGCATCAGTCCTGATAATGTAAGTGAAGAATTGCAAGAAATCTACTATCACGAATTGGTGAATTGGAGTAATTTGGAGGGGATTATTACCTTCCTTTTTGAAGCTTTTGACGAGCCTTGGAAAGGCTCTCCTGATGTGTATGAACCCGAAAAACATTGGGGGCTCTTTAAAGTGGATAGAACACCTAAAAAAGTAATGCAGCCTTATTATGGGTAGTTACTTGATGATATATTTGAAAAAGCGGCTATTTCGATGTTGGAATAGCCGCTTTTGTATCTTCTTTAATCTTCTCCTTCTGTTTTCTCAATATGCATCCAAGAATAAGACCCATCATCGTGCTTAAATGCCGTGGTGATATA
>CAYLSF010001436.1:0-2176 GCA_964385675.1 uncultured Saprospiraceae bacterium | reverse complement strand
GCTGTAGAAGGCAAACTAATTAATCCATAAAAGGAAGGTGATATTTTTTGATTTGACATAGTCAAGGTTTTATTGGTATATTTCTAAATATAAAAATGAGTAAATTTGATTATTCCAAATTTACTCATTTCAAACTAAATCTAATTAAATTATCTATTTCAGTTCTAATATTAGAGCAGCATTAGCAGGAACTGTAATCGAATTATTGAAATTATATTTTTGTTGGGTCACGACATCTGTTCCCTCTGATTTTCCTTTAATCACTTCATCGAATCTACCTAAATCCAGGTTGGTTGCTTTATCATTTTTATTTAAAACCACCATTACCGTTTGCAAGTTATCGTATCGGAAATACACATACATTCCATCTTTAGGTAAGAAATGCTTCAACCTCCCCGAATGAATAGCTGTTGCTTTTTTACGCCATTGCAATACTTTACGAACAAATTCTTTGGCTTCTTTTTCTTGATCAGTTAACCCCTCTCCTGTAAAGCCATTAATTTTATCGCCTTTCCATCCTCCGGGGAAATCACTACGAATCACACCATGATCGGTAGTTCCTCTATTTTTCATCAAAATCTCTGTACCATAATAAATTTGTGGTATGCCTCTAGTCGTTAAGATAAATGATATAGCTTTTTTATATTTATCGTAGTCCTCATTCACTTGAGAGAAAATACGACTCATATCGTGGTTATCTGGAAAAATAACCAAATTCATTGGGTCAGGATATAAATAATCTTGTGCCACCATTTCATATAAATCAATCCAACCCTCACTAAAAGATTCCTTTTTATTCAAGGCATCAACTAAGGCAATTTGAACAGGAAAATCCATTACAGATTTCAACCAAGACTCATAACCATTAGGATTTTGTTTTCCTTTTTGCCAATAAGACACCGTAGCGGGTACATTGAACCACTCCTCCCCTACGATATTAATCGTTGGATATTCTGTCATCATTGCCTTTGTCCAATCAGACATAAAGTGCATATCAGGATAAGGATACGTATCCATACGAATACCAGAAAGTCCTAGATATTCCACCCACCAAATACTATTTTGAATTAAATATTTTGCCATCAAAGGATTTCGCTGATTCAAATCTGGCATAGTAGGTACAAACCAACCATCTGTAAACTCTTTTTTATCTATCTCAGATACATAAGGATCTTGTAAAACCGTTTTTCTATGATTTGTCCCTGTATATTTATCCCATTGATTAATCCAATCCTCTGTGGGTAAGTCTTCCATCCACCAATGGTATAACCCACAATGATTGACAATCATATCCATTATCAATTTGATACCTTTAGAGCGTGCTTCATTTGCAAAAGCTTGATAGGTGGCATTGCTACCATATCGAGGATCAACTTTATAAAAGTCTGTTGTAGAATATCCATGGTAAGAATATTCCTTCATATTATTTTCTAACAATGGATTCAACCAAACTGCTGTAAACCCTAAATCTTTGATATACTCTAAACTTTTTCGCATACCTTCTACATCTCCACCATGACGACCGCCTTTGAAGCTACGATTCAATTGTTCGTCGTATCCTTTTATGTTATCATTCGATTCATCTCCATTGACGAATCTATCTGGCGTGATTAGATAAATGGCATCTGCTGCTGTAAATCCATCAACTGCTACACTTGTTTTTTCCCTAGTCGATAATTTAAAATTGTAGGTTTGCTTTACCTTACCATTCTTTTTAAAATGAATCGGGACGGTTACGTCCTTTGATAAATTTGGATTGATGGTAATATCCAAAAAAAGATAATTTGGATTCTTAACTTTTATTGTTTTAGTAAGCTCAATTGCATTATTTTGAATAGAAGGTTCTAATTCAGCTATTTTTTCACCATGTACCAATAATTGAATTTGATGGTGCTTCATTCCAATCCACCAATTAGGTGGTTCTACTTGTAATGAAGATTGAGCAAATAATTGAATAGTGGTAGTGCATGTAATTATAATACAAATTACAAGATTGTAAAGCCTAAGTTTCATTAGTTATGATCGTTTTCTGTACTAGTAATACATCAAATATAGGGTATGAAAATCTATTCCTAACTTTGATGTTGCATTAAAAATATCAATAATTTGTCATATTTGTAAACAGCAATTCTCGGTTTACAAAAATTAAAATATGATAAGCTAAACTAGAAGTCTT
>CAYLSF010001435.1:0-2181 GCA_964385675.1 uncultured Saprospiraceae bacterium | reverse complement strand
ATTCGTCTCAAATTGATATTTTACGCATTCTATTATAGATGTAATTCTGTAACTCATTCAATTTAAAAAATATAAAATTGTGTTAACTATGAATAAGAAGCATTTATTGTTGTACATAGTTTTTGGTATTTTACTACAAGTAAATGTTTATGCGCAAGATCATGTCGTACAGGTGGCAGCATTTTCTGAGCCTGTTGATATTGATTTTTATTTTGGTCAAAAAGGTGTCAAAGGTGTTTATGAAGAGGTCGACCATAACTTAATCTATCGTTATTATTTAGGACCATATCCAGATGAAACTTTCGCAAAACGCGTAGAGCAAAAAACACGTAGAGCTGGTTTTAAAAATGCTCGTGTAGTAAATCTAAAATCTATTCGTGAAAAATGTGCATTATCATGTGCGCCAATTGACGGTGGTGATTTTATTGATGTTGGAGATAATGTGACAGGCGGCGATTTATACATTCGTAATATCTTTTTTGATTTTGACCGTTCCTTCCTAAGAGAAGATTCAAAAAATCAGTTGGATAAGCTATACACTATTCTTATTCAAAATCCAACGTATTCAGCAGAACTACACGGTCATACAGACTGGGTCGGATCAGACTCTTATAATAATGCTCTAGCAAAAAGACGTGGTTATAAAGCTAGAAACTATGTTTCTTCAAAAGGCATTTCGAGTAATCGCTTGATTGTTAAAGCATTCGGTGAACACAATCCAATTGCTAGAAATGCGCTGGTAGATGGTCGGGACAGCGAGACAGGTCGTCAGTTGAATCGCCGTGTAGAAATTCGTATTGTGGATAATAGTGGTGAAATCATGTGGAATGCTGTCGAAGCCATTAGTGTGCCAGCAGAACTGAAAGTCAGCGATCAATAGAAAATTACCAATTATCAATGTACAATTGATGTTTTTAATTGTACATTGATAATTCTTCTTACTTTATTTTTTAAGTATTTAAAATGCTTACTCCCTCGTCATTTCAACAAATAGCTTCTCTGTACAACTTGGAGTTTAACCACTTCAATAAGTTAAAATCTTTATTCTAATCCATCTCACCCGATAAGAAATTTTTTAAAATAAGTGCCAATAATAGAATTTTAAACGTTATTCATATATTAAATGCGCACTCTATATCTATTATTTGTATCAAGGTCGTAAGGCTATCTTACGTTATTAATTACCTAGTCAAAATAACAAGTTCGTTTTACTCGCTTTATTTTGTCTAGCTACTTAAATTTTCATTCCTAACAGAGCAATCTAATAATATCATTATGAAATCTTTCAATATACTATTACTAGTTTTATTTTATACAATCAATACATTTGGACAAGGCGATGAATATGAAGAATACGAAGTAGAAGACTATCCTTTGAATACTTTTTTCAGAGTAACAACCAATGTTTTTATGGTGAATTCTACGCCTGCTATATTAGAATTCAGACTTTGGGATGATAATTTACGTTTTCCTCAATATGTAGAAGATAGGTATGAGAGTAGTAATCTTCAAACTTATGGTTTAGGGTTTGAAGTAGCACATTTATTTGGAGATAATTATTTGTGGAGTATCAATAATCATGTGGGTTGGGCAGATCTTTTTTCTTTTTATACTTATATTTTTCAAGTAGGAATAGGCAAAGAATTTGAATTAGGACGTTTTTATGTTGACCCAATGATTTCGTTAGGTGGTATATTTAGTTCGCAACGATTGGCAACCTTCAATGAGTTTGATAATGGCTCTTTTTTATTGGATGGTTCATTTATTATTGATGATATGGTGGCTAAGTTTAAAAGCCGAGGTTTTAATATTAGCCCTTCGATTTCAGTTGATTTACCAATTACAGAATATATATCTGCTTATGTCAAAGGAGGGATTAACTATACGTTAGAGCGAAACTCTTTTTTTCGTATTACGGGAACTACGGATGAGATCGATAGTGAAGGAGATAATATCACAACTTATAAGAGGATTAATTTTATAGATGATCGACTAGATTTTAGAGTTAATAATGAACCTATCCTTGATCCAAAGAGTCCATATATTCATTATAATCTAAATAGCGTATTGCTACAATTTGGTGTTACATTATTGTTTTCTAGTAAGGAAATAATGTATTAAAAAGAGGCTCTTTGACTAATTTTGCCCATGAAAAAACGAAAAGCCTTACAAAACGCTTCC
>CAYLSF010001434.1:0-2182 GCA_964385675.1 uncultured Saprospiraceae bacterium | reverse complement strand
CGCTTAACATATTTTCATCATTATATTGTATTACAGTATATATATATTACTCATGCATAATTAAAATTTATAAAACAAAAAATAATCAACTAAAAACCAATACTTTATCAATCTAAATAAAGATAATCAATGCCAAATGCTAATAAAGATAGCATTATGATGACACAAATATTTAATTTTCGTATCAACAAATTATTATATTTTTGCTATATTTGTGGCAACGCATCTAAAACACTCTAAATGAGAATTGTAGGTTATATAGATCATCCTCAATGTAAGATTACTATCTTCAAAATGGATAGTAGATTCGCTGTAAAATTTGAGTCTGGACTTTATGAACAGACTTATAAATTTAGAGTCGGAAACGCTATTGAGACTGTAGAAGACGTCAGGCATTTTGTTGACCCTGAGTTTGTTTCTACTGTATTAGAAAGATTTGCAGATATGCATCGCTCATCTAGAGAAGCCATGGGTCGCTTGACAGAAGACATGGAAAAACCAGAAGAATTCGAAATTATCATATAATATCATACAAAAGATAAATAACCTATATGGTTATTTTATACTCCACTAGCCAGCATTCTTTATTGAGTGCTGGTATTTTTGTCTCTATCCTTGTTGTGATTTTTTCAACCGATCCTTCAAATATTTAAGAAAATTCAAACCTAATTACATTTTTTTTGTTATCCTTGCATTCATTTTAAATCAAAATGTACTATAAATCATGGCTTCTGATATTCAAGCAGGATTTTTGTTGTATCGTTATAATAAGGAAGAGCAATTAGAAGTTTGTTTAGTAACTAATGAAGATAACGACTTGATGATGCCACAACGTGCTGAATTTGAGCGTTCTCAAACATTAGAAGCAATGTGTCAAGAGTTAGAACGTTTAACAGGTGTTCATGTAAGTAGTGAAGATATTATTCCTCTTGAAGTCGTTAAATGTGTAAAAACTGGTAAAAAATTCTTAGCTTACGCATTAGAAACAGATTGGGAGAAATTACCTGAAACGAGTAAGCGACACAAAATCAAAAAATACGGCACTTATGTAGCCATGAAAAAAGCATTTAAAAAGGTTATGCCTGCTCAATATGAAATGCTTAAAGAACTACAAGATGTGCTTAGCATAAGAAACTTGATCCGTTATATGTAATGTAACATTACAGCGGCTAAAGATCCCATACAAATTACGAAGTACTACTTCTACCGAAGCCTGTGATTTTTATCACAGGCTTCATCATTTTTATGACTATCTGACGAAAAATAAATAACTTCGCTTAAAAATCATCCAATATGAAAAATGTATTTAACATTGTTGGATTAATTAGCATGATGCTTTGGGTATCAAGTTGTTTTGCACCTGATACAGTTACACTATCAAATGAAGAGCGAGACTTCATGATAGACTCTTTGGCGAAGCAGGAAATTGAGAAAATGATTCCAATTGTAGAAGAGGATTGTACCACTAATTTTGAGCGTTATGTCGCAAAAGCCGTTGATTCTTTAGTTACGATTCATTTAGATTCTACGCAGTATAAGTAATAAGTAATAGGTAATAGGTAATAGGTAATAGGTAATAGGTAATAGGTAATAGGTAAATTATTAAAAATTTAGGTATTCATGTCGGTATTGAAATACTTTATATTTATTGGTTTATTTTGGAGCGTAGCCTGTTCTTCGCCCGAACCCAAAATCAATCCTTCACAGATGCGATATATTAATAATATGGTTCGGGTAAAGGTGGATTCTGTGAAGCGAATTAAAATAGCTAAATGTATGCAACAGGTAGTCAAAACGGCTATTCCTAAACGAGATTCTATTCTAGCTACTTTTGAGCAGCGAGTTGCTACGGATACTATCTCAAAACCAGAAAAGCCTCAAAAGCCTGAGCGTCCTGTAGTAGAAATACCCGATATTGAGAGTTGAGAGTTTAAAGGTTCTTTGACAATTTCTGCAAAGTAAAAGTCACCAGATGAGTAACATCGTTGAAAATGAATGGTTTAGCTTAACATTTTAATGCTAATAAGAACTCATCTGGTGACTTTTGGCAAGATTTGTCAAAGAACCAGTTTAAGGAAAAAAGTTATTCCAAAATGAAACAAAACTTTTAGTTCCTCAATATCCACTAAAATTTGGAATTTGGAATTTGGAATTTGGAATTTGGAATTTGGAATTTGGAATT
>CAYLSF010001433.1:0-2182 GCA_964385675.1 uncultured Saprospiraceae bacterium | reverse complement strand
ATTAGGAAATTATTAACGATTGTAGTGATTCTGTCACAAAAGATATTAAATAAAAATATTTAATAACATTTAAAAAACTGACAAACAATTATTTATAAAAAAATTCTATTTTCATTCCATTTATCAATTAAACAATGGCATTACCTTTGCAAATATAGTATCAAGGAGAGAGAGCAGACCAATTTAATAAAACAAAAACACTATGAAATTGAACCTGCTCATGATGATGTTTCTAATTGGCTTTTTCCCCAATCAGAAACTCGACAAAGTAAAGTTAAAAACTGGAGAGAAATTTAAAGGCAAAGTCGTCTATATAGATGGCGATGTACTAGAGATGAAAACACAATATGGTGTAGTGACCATTAAGCGTAGGATGGTAAAGAAAATGGATATTGCTTCCATTGATAAAAAGATACGAACTAAAAGTTTGATTGCTCACTACGATTTCAATGGAACTACGAGAGATGTTTCAAAATGTGATCATCACGGGAAAGTAAAGCGTCCAAAGTGGGCTAAAAATAGATTCAGAAAAAGAAAATCAGCGCTATATTTCGACGGACATAAAGATGCTGTATTCATAAAATCAGATAGGAATCTTGAGCCGAAAAGAGATTTAACCATTACGGCTTGGGTAAAACCCACGTCGGGTTATGCTGCACATCAAGTTGTGCGGAAAGGGTTAAAAAAACGTCGTTCTTCTCAAGCTTCTTATAGTTTGCAGTCAACAGGTGGCTATAATAATCGTTGGCAATTTGGTATTACAAGAAAAAATGGTCAAATGACCTTAATCAAAGATACTAAGCCGATGGAGATTAATCGTTGGTCAATGCTAACAGCTACTTATGACGGTGATGTTTTAAAATTATTTGTCAATGGAGAATTGCGTTCAAGCCGTAGGATGTCGGGTAAGATAAACTATAGCAATATGCCTTTAATCATTGGAAAAGGAGCGAGAAAAGGTTTTAAAGGAACAATAGATGATATTCGTATTTATGATAAAGCCCTCACCGAGAGGGAAATTCGCACCATCTACTTCAGAAGTGAGTAATGATGAAATGCACACATTTTAAGTATCAATTGACATGAGTTATAAACAATTATTCTAACTCAAACAGCCAACAATGAGAATCCGGTCAGTTCTGCAAAGGGCTGACCATTTTTTTTGAATATGCCCTATATTTTTTAATTTAACTTCCAATCTCATACTCTATATCTTTCGTTCCTTCCTATACACTTTTGAGTAAGACACGAGGAAAAAACTCAAAATTAATGCTGCTAAATGTATCTCAAACTAATTGGTATAAAAAATTAGATATGGTTACTGTGACTAAATATTATAAAGTGTAGGGTACATATCTGTCTATAATTCTATCAATTTTTAAAAAAAGTACAAAATATTTAATATTGATCGCAAGTTTTATTCAAAACATTAGTCTTACCTATTGAAAGAACAAACACGACGACCATTAACCAATTGTATTCTGCATGAACGAAACGACTTTAGTTGCTCAACTTAAAGCTAAAAATGAAATGGCATTTCAAACTTTGGTAAATACTTATCAAAATATGATTGGTAATGTTTGCTATGGTTTTGTGCAAAATCAAGTAGAAGCAGAAGAACTGGTTCAAGACGTGTTTGTAGAAGTATATACTTCCATTGAGAAGTTTCAACAAAAATCTAAACTTTCTACATGGCTATATAGGATAGCGGTGAATAAATCCCTCAATCATGTAGCTAAACGGAAACAAAAAAGGAGACTTAAAACGGTGAGTACTTTTTTTGGGTTTGGAGAAGATAAAGAACGTGAATACAAGGACAATAGAAGTAAAGGTGTGGAAGAAACCATACAGCAACAAGAATTGAGAGATGCCTTACATAAAGCATTGGAAAAGTTACCACAAACGCAACGTACTGCTTTTGTGCTAAGAAAATACGAAGAATGCTCTTATGTAGAGATTGCAGAAGTGATGGAGACCTCTATTTCATCTGTAGAATCCTTGATTCATAGAGCAAGTAGAAATATGAAAAAGCATCTGACTGGATTTTACGAGTATTATAATAGCTAGATACTGGATACTGGATACTGGATACTGGATACTGGATACTGGATACTGGATACTGGATACTGGATACTGGATACTGGATACTGGATACTGGATACTGGATACTGGATACTGGATA
>CAYLSF010001432.1:0-2185 GCA_964385675.1 uncultured Saprospiraceae bacterium | reverse complement strand
TTAAAATAGTTCATTAAACTATTTTAATAAAAAGACACCGTAAATGTACAACTAATCCCTAAACTATTACCCTAAAATCAATGTTAAAACTGAATTAAATTTACCCTGTTTTGAGTCATTTAGTTTACTGCTTACTATAAATTAAACAACTCCATTCTCTGCCGCCATTCTTTTTAGATGCTTATTTAATTGCTCCATTGGTTTAGAGATTGCCACTCGTCCCGAGCGAACAAATTCATAAACCCCTATAGGACGCAATGCCTCTAAAAAAGCTTTGGTTTCTTCTTGTAATCCCGTTTTTTCAATCACTATAAATTCCTTTTCTATACTCAAAATTCGAGCATTGTGCTTACGAATCAAAAACTCTACGGAATCTCCATCCATAAAAGCTTCTGTAGGAACTTTGTATAGTGCTATTTCCTGATATACGATTTCATCATCTTTATGATAAAATGCTTTAAGTATATCAACTTGTTTTTCTAACTGCGTAATCAGTAATTTCACCTTTTCCTCTGTAACCGATACCACCAAAGTTAATCGATAAATACCTTCAATCGAAGAGGGAGAAGCATTGATACTATCTATATTAATATGTCGTCTTGTGAAAATGCTTACTACTCGATTAAGTAAGCCAATATAATTTTCAACAAAAACGGATATGGTATATTCTTGCATTTTAATTCATGGTTTCATTGCTTCATTGTTTCACAGTTTCATTGTAATTGATATAGCAATGAAACCATGAAGCCATGAAGCCATAAAATTTTATTCTAATCTAATTTCTGCTACCCCTGCTCCGCTCGGCACCATAGGGAATACATTTTCTTCTTTTTCGCAAGCGACTTCTAAGAAGTAAGGGCCATCAAAAGCAATCATTTTTTCCAATGCTGCTTGTAAATCTTTTGGATCTTCTACTTTGGCAGCTTCTACGCCGTAGCCTTGCGAAATCATGGTGAAGTTTGGATTAACTAATTCCACCTCTGAATATCGACGGTCAAAAAACAGCTGTTGCCACTGACGCACCATGCCTAAGAAGTTGTTGTTTAACAATACAATCTTAGCCTTCACATTCCACTGACTAAACATCCCTAACTCCTGAATGGTCATTTGCAAACTACCATCTCCTACGACTAAAATCACCTCCTTGTCTGGCTGTCCAACTTTTGCCCCAAATGCCGCCGGCAATCCAAACCCCATCGTTCCTAGTCCACCTGATGAAACCCAAGAGTTAGTCGTATTATAATCATAATATCGGGCTGCAATCATTTGATGCTGACCGACATCTGTTACAATAATTGCTTGTCCCTTAGTTATTTCTGAAATTCTGTGAACGACATCGCCCATCTTGATTTGCTCACCAGAAGTAAAGTCTTTTTGAATAACTTTTTCGTTTTCTATTCTAGCACATTCTGCAAATTCTGCTAACCATTCTGGATACGATTTTTTATTGACTAAAGGCATCAACGCCTCTAATGCTAATTTTGCATCCGTATTAATCGGCACATGAGCAAAGACATTTTTATTAATCTCTGATGGATCTATTTCTATATGAATGACCTTTGCTTGTTTAGCGTATTTTGATAAATTCCCCGTAACTCGGTCATCAAATCGCATCCCTATCGCAATCAATACATCACATTCATTGGTTTTTAGATTTGGTCCATAGTTACCATGCATGCCTAACATTCCGACTCGCAAAGGATGATCTGCTGGAATAGCGGGTAAACCATGAATCGTACACCCCACAGGGATACCCGTTTTTTCAATAAATTCTAAAAATGTCTCTCTTGCATCAGCAATTAAAATTCCATGTCCAGCTAAAATCATTGGCTTCTTCGCAGCATTGATTAAATCCGCTGCTGCCTGTATATCTGTTTGTGGTGCTTTTGGACAAGGATGATAACTTCTAATGCGAGGTTGGTGTGGATAACCTGTCCATTCAAATTCCTCAAACTGTGCGTCCTTACAAATATCAATCACTACGGGGCCAGGTCGCCCAGTGTTTGCGACATAAAATGCTTTAGCAAATGCAGCAGGAATATCTTTTGCCTTCGTAATTTGTACATTCCATTTGGTTACAGACATGGTACACCCCACTACATCGGTTTCTTGAAACGCATCAGACCCTAGGACTGCACTCGGCACTTGTCCTGTAATACACACCATCGGAGAAGAATCCATCATG
>CAYLSF010001431.1:0-2188 GCA_964385675.1 uncultured Saprospiraceae bacterium | reverse complement strand
CAAAGGAAGTGTTAAATTACAGTATTTTATAATATTTTTTTGGATTACTGTTCACTTGTTTGATTTCAACTACATTAATCCATGTATTTACTTATTAAATCGCTCTAAAATCTAATAGAGTAAAAGCCAATAATCGATGACTGAAAGTCGATTGTTGCAAAATAAAAATGATAAACATGACATTGAACACTAAACGATGGTTTCAAACCACGACACTAACACTTTTAACGTTACTTTGCTTAACTTTTACTGCATGGATGCCAACATCAACACACACCACAAATGCCGTACTGGATCGGGTAATTCAAGATGAGATAATTAAGCAAAATTTACCCGGTGTGGCAGTAGGCGTCATTAAAAACGGTAAGATTATTTATACCAAAGGATTTGGTTATACTGATCTTGAAAAGAAGACTAAGGTAACGACAACAACACCTTATCGCTGGGCATCTATCTCCAAAACGTTGACGGCTGTTGCTGCCTTGCAATTGGATGAACGCAAAGGTAATTTTAGCATTTCTGATAAGGTCAACAAACACGTTCCCTATTGGCACAAGTCCAAATCTGATAATAGAAGTCGTATAACTTTGAAGCATTTATTATCCAATAGAAGTGGTATTCAACACTATGGTAAAGGGCGTGATGAAAATGGTGACGATAAACCAGATAAGACTTATAAATACAATGCAAAAGCTTATCGCACTGATAGAGATGGCTATAATGCACCAAAAGCTGTAGCAGTATTTAAAAATGCTAAGATTGACTTTAATCCTGGTACGAAATATTTATACAGCACCTTTGGATTTAATCTTTTAGGAGCTGCTGTAGAGGAAGCGTCAGGCGGTTCTGTGCAATGGATCAAAAATAATATTGGACGAAAATTAGGGATGAGTAGCCTTAAAGTCTCAAAGGCAAACCGTACAGGTTATCAAAAAGGATGTGATGGTAGTTTAAAGAAAGAAACGATTGGATCCGTAGAATGGAAATTACCTGGTGGTGGTTGGGAATCAAATGTAAGAGATTTAGCCAAATTTGCCAAAGGGATTATGGATGAAAAATTATTGGATAATACAAGTCGATTATGGACAAGTGTTGCTAATAACGGTACGTACGCTTATGGTATTAGAAGAAATGGTTCGGGGTCAAACTTTAGAGTATGGCACGGTGGTGCTCATGGAAATTTGAGGACTTTAATGCACTTTTTCCCAAATTCAAAAGACGGCGTTGTTATCATGTGTTGGGCAGATTATGCAGACTGTGATAGAATCGCACAGCGCATTTATAAAGATTATTTTAAGAAAACATTATACAATCCCAGTACAAAAGCCATTAATGATTGTGGCAAAAATTGTAAAGGTTCGTTTGCAGGGGTGTGGCGAAAAACCAATAAAGATGTAATCTTACGTAGAGGTTATACGATGAACGGATTTGGGGCAGAAGCTCAATTATTACGCAACAATGGTTATCAATGCATGGATTTTGACGCTTATACCGAAAATGGAAAAGTGAAATGGAATGGTGTGTTTAAAAAAGTGAGTGGGCAATATGCCATGTGGCGAAACTTTGATCATGCTGCTTTTAAAACCAAATTTGATGAAATGATTAAGAAAGGGTATCGCTTGTACGATTTAGAAACTTACACGATAGGTGGAAAGCGTAAATGGGCTGGTCTTTTTAAGAAAATGGGAGGTAAATATGCGTTATGGCGAAATTTTGATACCAATGGTTTTAAGAAAAAGCGTGAAGCAATGACCAAAAAAGGAATGAAACTCATTGATGTGGAAGTGTATAGTTCAGGTGGAAAATTGAAATGGTCGGGTGTGTGGACACAAGGGAAAGGGGAATTATTGAATAGGAATTATTCTAAAGATGACTTTGGAAAATTATATTCAGAACGTACCAAGAAAGGGTATAAAATAATTGATATAGAGTGTTACAAGCACAAAGGCAAAACCTATTGGGCTGGCATCTGGGAAAAGAGCAGTCAAAAAGAAAGACTCAATCGAAATTTCAACTATTGTGGAATCGTAAAAAAACACAATTCCTACCGAAATCAAGGATATGAGTTAATTGATTTTGAGCGGTATTAGTACAGTATGCGGTGGGCAGTGGGCAGTGGGCAGTTGATTTTTATAAGAAATGACTAATTGAAAAAGCCACGAATACATTAATGTATTCGTGGCTTTTA
>CAYLSF010001430.1:0-2189 GCA_964385675.1 uncultured Saprospiraceae bacterium | reverse complement strand
CTTAAATCAAGAAACTTTAAGGAATTATTAACGTATCAATTCTTGTTGCATTTTATAATAGCTTACGCTTCTCCACCATTCGAGTGTATCAATTATGACTAGAATCCTCCAAATCTTATTCTATTTATTTATAAGCACGAATATTTTAGCCCAATCTATTGAGCATCAAGAAGATAGCATTCTTGTTTTAATTCAAAATGAAGTATCAGATAGTATAAAAGCTAGGCACTATCTTGACTTAGGACTACTAACGTTATATACTCAACCTCTTAAATCTATTCAATATAGCTATCAGACCTTAGACATCAGTCAACAAGAAAAGCTACATCGAATAACGAGTAATGCTTATATCCAACTTTTTAATACTCAATTATTTTATGGTTCTCCATCAGACACATTAATACAAACCATTCAATCCCTTGAAAGTCATATAAAAGAAAATGGTAAAGAAGAAAATATGTGGAGTGTTCACTGGATATATGCCTTATATTACCATAATATCCAGCAACTTGATAAGACGATTGAGGCGTATATCAATGCCTTAGAGATTGTTCAAAAATATTTTGATAGCCCTAATATGGAGGCAGGGCTATTATGTAATATTGGAATCATACTAGCAGAACAAGATAAACCTAACGAAGCACTCGACTACTACAATAAAGCATTAAAATTAGAACAAGATGATATAGGTTTAGGTGGTACATATCAGAATTTGGGAGATGCCTACAATCAATTAGAACAATTTGATACAGCATTTACCTATTTTGAGTTAGCTTATAAGTATAATAAAAAAGCAGGCGATACTAAAGGAATAGCCGTTGCATTAATCGAAAAAGGAAATTATTATAGCCGAAAAGAGCAATTTGAGCGAGCTGATCAATTGTATTTTGAGACACTAAAAATAATTCGCGATAACAATATTGGCAGTCTGTTACCTCTAATATACACATCACTAGCACAGCAGTATCAACAGCAAAATAATTATAATTTAGCCGTAAGTTATGGGCAAAAAGCATTAGTCGAAATCAATCGTCAACAAAATTATGATGAACTAATAGATGTTTATGAATTGCTTCAGAAGAGTTATGCTAGTCAAGGAAACTACAAAGAGGCATTTAGAATAAGAGGCGCATTAATGAGTCATAAGGATAGTGTTAGTAATGCAGAGCTGAGAACAAAAGTAGAAGCATTAAAAACGGAATATGAAGTTGAGCAAAAAGAAACTGAAAATCAACTACTTAAAGCCAATAACATTGCGAAACAGAAAACTATTGATAGTAGAAATATTACCGCATTAGCTTTAGGGATAGGATTATTATTACTGGGGGGATTAGTCTTTGTTATCTATCGTTCTAATCTTCAAAAACAGCGATATAATGAGCAACTTGAAGCTACTGTAGTAGAACGAACCGCAGAATTACAAAAAGTAAATAAGGATTTGGAACAAGCCAACTATGAATTGAAGATGTTTAATTATATTGCTTCTCATGACATCAAAGAACCCATAAGAAATGTGGGAAATTATGCAGGACTTATCTTCCGAAAACTTCCCGTTAACTTACAATTTAGCTTTAAAGATTATTTTGACACCATTAAAAAGAGTACCATTCAGTTATATACTTTGGTTGAAGATTTTTCAAAATATACACAGTTATCAAAAGGAACTAACTTAGCTACTCAATCGGTGGATTTAAATGCAGTATTGACCAATTTGGAATTGAATTTAGCGACTTTACTTCAAGAAAAAAGTGGTCGAATTATCAATAAAGGACTTCCCACCATTAAGACCAATTCATCTTTAGTATATACCATACTAAAAAATCTAATCGAAAATGGTTTGAAATTTAATCAGTCGCCTGTCCCTACGATAACACTTAGTGCAAATGAAACGGAAACATTTACTGAAATTTTTATCAAAGATAATGGTATTGGAATTGAACCCGCTTATCAAAGACAAATCTTCGAGATGTTTAAAAGATTACACCATAGACATGAGTACAAAGGCTCAGGGATTGGATTGTCGATTGTAAAACTTTTGTTGGATAAAATAGGAGGGACTATTGAAATTAAAAGTGAGAAAGACAAGGGAAGTACATTTAAATTAAAGATTCCTAAATGAGCTTTATGGTATTGAAGTTATTTAAAAACTCTTTAATAAACGCTTAGGAACTCATTGACAGCCATACCGA
>CAYLSF010001429.1:0-2190 GCA_964385675.1 uncultured Saprospiraceae bacterium | reverse complement strand
GTTATTTTGAAACGTATCTCCCAAAATGAAACAAATGTATATTGTACTGATAGAAGGGTTTGAATCTTTGAATCGTACTTTGTACTAATAGATAGAAAAATTATAAAATTAACCGATGAGGAAAACTACAAATTGATTACAGGTTAAATATGAATTTCTTGAAAAAGATAAAAATAGAAAAGCCCTTAGGTCAAAAAAACCTAAAGGCTTTGTTGTTGCGTATTTTAGCGAAACTCTATCGACTCAAAAAATTATACCGACTAGTCTAAGCGATGAGCAGTTAAGCGTCTTTTAACTTTCAGAATTTGTCTTACCTCTTCTAACCCTACATCATAAGGCTTATAAACATCTCCATTATCCGAAATAAGTCTTAAACCAATCACCCGATTACCTTCTTTTATCTGTTGAATCCTTTTGGCTACTACAATATCTGTCACTACTACATAGACTGCATTATCCTTCAAAGGTGCACCTCTCTCTACGGACTCACAAACGACAATATCTCCATTTGTAATGGTCGGTAACATACTATCACCACTAATTCTGACAGCGTATAAATCACCTTCTAATTCTGGAATAGAAAAACGTTTTGTCTCTTCTAAAATAGATTCGGCAGGAATCCCTACGCCTGCTAGTGCTTCTTGATGTATTAACTTAATATTGTTTCTCGTACCATATCGCATTTCTGACAAAGCACTTGTAGGTAAGTCATCATCAGCAAAAATTTGATCGCTAGAACCAAAAAGGAAATTAGCATTAACATTATAAATGTCAAACAATTTGTTTAGTTGATCTACTGTGATATTTCGTTTACCTTTCAAGATGCTGTTAATCACGTGATTATATGTTCCCAATTGATTAGCAATATCAGATTTTCCTCTGATAAGTTTTCGGTCCTCTAAAGCTTCATAAACCGCTCTAAAACGTTTATTTACAAGGTTATCTAAAAATGCTGACATAATTATACTGTATTTTTTGAATCACTTCAATAGTGATATTACAACAAAATATTTCAAAAAAGACTTTTAAAACTTTTTGTTTTAAACACATTTTGTTGTATATTTGTAGAAGTAAAATAATTATTCACAACAAAATTGTATAAAACAAGATTTGTAAATATACAATAAGTTTTGATTAAAACAAAGATATGAATCCAAATACCAATAACAAACTTACACCTTATGTTAGCAACAAAAGTGTGCAACAAGGATTATCTTATTTGGAAGACAAAGTTCCCACTTTGTTTTTAGTCATACAAGGAATTGTTTTAGGATTGGCTAAAATCATTATGTCTATTCGTGCTTTTTTTTATAAAATCACAGGGGGCATTTTTGCTAATATTCAAATTCCTTGGTTTAAGGTTTTCATGATTAGTCTGGCTGTATATATTCTAACCCAAAAGGATATTATGATTAATTTTAATCTAAACTCTCCTGAAAGTCCAACCTCTACTATTTCTACTACAGAAGCTCTAAATGTGGCATCAGTCACTCCTCCGCCTCCTCCTACAGTTAGTCTTGATGATATTGATGAAAGTATTGTAAGGGCTTACATTCGCCGATTTGAGCGAGTAGCTAAAGTAGAAATGGAAAAATTTAATATACCAGCAAGTATTAAAATGGCTCAAGGTATTTTAGAAAGTAAAGCGGGTCAACAACAATTATCTACTCAACTTAATAATCATTTTAGTATTCGATGTGCTGCCATAGAAACTAATCATACTTGTATAGAAACCAATATGGGGTCATTTAAAAAGTATAGTTCTGCATGGGAAGGTTGGCGAGCTCATAGTGTGTTACTTTCAGAAGAAAAATTTCAGTCTATTTTCAAAAGTAAAAATTATAAAGAATGGGCTAATCAATTACAAAAATTAGGCTACAGTTCGGATGCTCAATATGGTCAAAAATTAATACTCATTATTGAAAAATATAACTTATCAAGGTTAGATAAATAAATTTATGAGGGGAGTCAAATTCTACTATTGAAATGATTTTGACTTTTAGATTTATTTCCGCTTCCCTTAATAAACTAATTAATTCAAATTGATAGTTCCATAGAGTAGGTGCAATACCAATTATTCTATCTTTGACCTCCTGACACTTCATCTTGTGTCTGTTTCTTTAGAAGGATTTTCGTATAAAAATATTTTGAACCACACCCACCTAAATAAGTACCCAGGTACTTATTTGA
>CAYLSF010001428.1:0-2194 GCA_964385675.1 uncultured Saprospiraceae bacterium | reverse complement strand
TATGTTAGTGGAGTAAGCCGTAAATAGTGGATAATTAATTATAACCAAATCTACAGGTATAAAAGTAATAATTCCATAAATTCTATTCTTAAATCTTTTAAAACCATATAAATTATGAAATCAAAGTTACTCATTTTGGCCGTATGCTTAATTTTTACGCTGACTAGTAGTGATACATTCAAATATGAAAGAGGTAAAATTATAGAAGGACTTACCATGTCTAGTAGTATATTGGGCAAATCCGTCAACTATTCTGTTTACCTTCCTTATGATTATGAAACTTCAAAACGAAGCTATCCTGTTGTTTATCTATTGCATGGCTACACTGACAATGAAACCGCATGGGTTCAATTTGGTCAAGTCCATCATGTTTTAGATAAAAAAATCGCATTACGAGAATTGCCAGAAATGATTGTAGTAATGCCTGACGCTGGGGTTACTTGGTATATTAATGACTTTAAAAATAAAGTCCGTTACGAGGATATGTTTGTCGAAGAATTTATTCCCTATATTGACAAAACGTACCGTACAAGGGCTACAAAGGAATTTAGAGGTATCACAGGATTGAGTATGGGAGGTTATGGTTCGTTATTGTATGCAATGAAACATCCTAATTTATTTGCAGCAAGTGCACCATTGAGTGCTGCTATTTATCATAAAGAGGAAGTGATAAAACACAAAGCTGCTCGTTGGGAAAAAGTAGAAAGTATATTATATGGAAAAGATTTAAAAGGAGAAGATAGAATTACAGCACACTGGAAAGCCAATAATCCTTTCTATTTAGCTGATTCTTTGGATAAACGTTCTCTTAGAGAAGTTAAATATTATTTCGATTGTGGCGATGATGATTTTTTATATAAAGGCAATTCTCTATTTCACGTCAAACTACGAGATATGAACATCAAACATGAATTCAGAATTAGAGATGGCAAACATAATTGGCAATATTGGAGAACAGGTATAGGTGATGCGTTGGTATTTATTGGCAATCAATTTAGAAGATAGTGACAAATACTAAAGGGGAAAACTAAAAGTTTTCCCCTTTAAAAAATCTTTTTAACAGTATGCTTTTGAAAAGTGTCGCCCCATGCGACAATGGAACAATATCATTGATTAAAATGAGTTTGGCATTTTTCTACTATGATACTTATAAATACCAATTCCCGCTTAGGGGCAGACTACACAAATCAACAACAACTATTTTTAATATCTTTAATTATCGAGTATTATCATTTATAGTTTAAAACTATCAATTGTAATTCCAATTACGCCTTCAATATGCGAAAATTATTCCAACAAACAGACGTTAATTTAAATAAATTTGTGACATAGTAATATGGTTAAAATTGAACTTTTCTACTTTCTTTTATACTATCACCTTCTAAAACTAGAAATAAGGTTTGAGCCTTAAACTCATCATACTTTAATACCTTAAAAATTATCTCATCTTTCATAAGATATTGTTCATCTACCAATACCTTAACAGTAGTACCTGATTTATCAACTAATTTTAAGGATACCTTTTCAGGCTTTTTCACTTGAAAAGTAAGCTTTTTATCCTGCCCTATAGCCTCAACAGTTAAGACATGCTTGTCGGGTTCTCCAGCTACTACCATATAAGATTTACTTACAATTTCGTTCTCCCCTTGTTTCACTTTAAACCTAAAGTAATTACATCCAGGCTTGTAAGTAATTACTTTGAAAGAATATAATTCATTATTGAAATCATAAGAGACATCTGTATAACCTATCTTCTTAAAAGCTGATGACTCATCCTTAGTTGCAGATTCTATTATAAATGAATTGACATCCAAATTTGAACGCCATTTTAATAATATATGATCAGACATCACTACTCCTTCAAATGATTGTAAGGTCAATACTTTTGAACTAGCAATATCTTTTTTGTTATCCTCAAAAGAATAGCCATAAATTATCTCTACGCTTTTTTCTGATTGTTCTGTGTCTTTTTGTCCGTTAGCAACGTTTACACTCAATACAGTTATGATTGCTGCCATGACATAGATTTTCAAATTTGTCATGTTAAAATCGGTTTTATTAAAAATGTTTGGTGTTTTGTAATAGTGTGTTGCTGTCATTAAACTTTCGGCAAAATAAGATGGTCTTTCTTTAGTGATTTATATCTTTAAGAACAATTGTGACAGTTATAGTTATTAACTATCAAATACAAATA
>CAYLSF010001427.1:0-2194 GCA_964385675.1 uncultured Saprospiraceae bacterium | reverse complement strand
TCTTTTATGAAATTAAGATAATAAACGCTTTCTAACAAAAAACAATTCAATTTTTACCATAAAACCTAAATTTTGTTAAAAATTCTAGGTTTGTGTAGAGTTTAAACACCTAAATAATGAAAAGAATCTCAAATCATCTCTCTCTTATTCATCTTCAAACTCTGCTTCTAATATCTTCAAGATATCTTCAATCATTTCCTCTTCTAAGTCCGTACGTCTCACCAATTCATCCTTACTTAATTCTAATACTCCTCTTGCGGTATCTAGTCCTACTTTCTTTAATTCTTCAATCATCCAACCATCAATCTCATCTGAAAATTCATCTAAATCAATGTCATATTCTGTATCATCTGTATCACGGAATACATCAATTTCATAGTTTGTCAATCGACTTGCCAATTTAATATTGATTCCCCCCTTCCCAATGGCTAAAGATACTTGATCTGGCTTTAAATAAACAGATGCTCGACGATTTTCTGTGTCTAACTCTATCGTTGTGATTCGTGCAGGTGTCAATGCCCTTTGAATCAATAGACTTTCATTATTGGTAAAGTTAATAATGTCAATATTTTCATTTTTCAACTCTCTTACAATTCCGTGAATACGAGACCCTTTCATACCGACACAAGCTCCTACTGGGTCAATTCTATCATCGTAAGACTCTACAGCTACTTTCGCTCTAATTCCAGGCATTCTCACAATGCGTTGTACTGTAATCAAGCCATCTTCAATCTCTGGTACTTCTTGTTCTAATAATTTCTCCAAAAACATGTTATCTGTACGAGACACAATAACCGCAGGGTTATTATTTTTCATATCCACTCGCTTAATCACCCCTCTCACCATGTCTCCTTTTCTAAAGAAATCTCCTTTGATAGCTTCATTACGAGGCATAATTAATTCGTTTCCTGTAGAGTCGTCTATTACTAAAATTTCTCTTTTCAAAATCTGATGTACCTCTCCAAGAATTACTTCTCCTACCCTTTCACTATATCTACGGAAAATTTCATCTTTTTCTAATTCCAAAATTCTAGAAATAAGCGTCTGACGAGCAGCCATAATTGCTCTACGACCAAAATCCGCTAAGCCTACTTGCTCGTAGCACTCCTCCCCTACTTCATAATCTTCTTCAATCAATATTGCCTCTGAAATTCCTACTTGTGCATTTCCATCTTCTATCTCTCCATCCGGAACGATTTCACGCACACGCCACAATTCCAAATCTCCCTTTTCTGTGTTTACGATGACATCAAAATTCTCATCACTTCCATATTTTTTACGAATCAACGTACGAAATACATCTTCTAATACCCGCACCATCGTAGGTCGGTCAATACTTTTAATATCTTTAAATTCCGAAAAAGAATCTACTAAATTTATCATACTATTGCTCTTTTAATTTAATTCCTTGATTATTAAAATGGAGTTTTCACTCATTTGAAACAATCAAAACCATTACATACAGCAATTTTTATTAAAATGTTATCTTAATTTTTGCTTCTTCAATTTGTTCAATTGAAATTTCTGATTCTATAACTACTGTCTTCTTCTTCTTACCCTCCTTAACTCGTTCTTTATGTTCTAATGTAATCTTATCTTCATCTACTTTTGTCAGAATACCTTTCTTCTTTTCTCCATCAATTAACTTAACCGCTAAAGTCCGTCCAATGTTTTTTTGATATTGACGAAGTAATTTCAAAGGTCTACCTACTCCTGAAGAAGAGACATCTAATGTATATTTTTCACCTAGCCATCCTGCTTCATCTATATGACTTTGTAAATAACGATTGAGTTTTGCACAAGCTTCAATGGTAACACCAGAATCACTATCAACAAATACTTCAACCTTATTGCCAAAAATTTTTAACTCAATAAAGAAGTAATCTTGAAATGGCTCTTCTTGAAACTTTTCTACTATCAGTTGTTGAATTTTCTCTTCCAATACTATCTTTTTCTCAAATTCCAACAAATTGTTAACCAACAATTTGTTATACAATTAACATCAAAAGCATATACAATAATAAAGGGGACTTTTTGTCCCCTTTATTAATACCTTCAATAATTTAATGCAAAGATAGTCTTTTTTATGAACTTATCCAGTTTTTTAAGAAAATTCCAATATTTCTCGGTCATGAGATGGGTTAAAGTTTCTCAATTAAGTAATGGTAAAAAAATAACTTAACGATTTATGCTT
>CAYLSF010001426.1:0-2195 GCA_964385675.1 uncultured Saprospiraceae bacterium | reverse complement strand
TTAACAATATTAACACTAATCAATTATTCGAATCTTAGCTTATATAAAAAATTTTCAATTCTGAGCAAGAAGCAAACTGCTCAAACAATCCCCAACATATCTGTAATATTCGAAATATTCTTCCTTAGTTACCTCCCATGCAACGCTATCGTCAGAACCTGGGTGAGATACATTATTATTATTTCTTCTATCGAATAGATTACGAATTTTAATTCTGATATTGCACGGAATCTTCTTCAACACTAAAAAATTGAAAACATCATTTGCTTTATAATCTTTTTTCAGGTTTCTGTTTGGATCCTGTCTCATACAAATTGCATGTACTTCGTTGACAAGGTGATTTAACGCAACAGAGTATGCCTGGTTTCTTTCATTAACAACTCTCATTCTCATTTGTTCGATGACCTCAGGCATTTGAGAAATATACCTAATCATCATGCATGACAAGTTATAATAACCCGGCATCTCGCATTCACGAGCTGGATTTAAAAACCAGTAAACTATATCTCTAAACAAAACATTATTTGCCAACTTTTTAAATAACTCTTCATCTTTAAATTCTTTTTGACCTAAATATTTGATTATCAAATCGGCATCACTAGTTGTAATTGAGTCTTTACAAATCAGAAATTCTCTTAATTTTAATGCTGTATTTTTATCTTGAGATATCATTATTATTAATTCAAATGGCTTTACTTTTATCAGATCGAAATTAAAATTATCAAAAATTTCTCGCATTCTTTCTATATTTTCTACTTTTCCTAAAATATTACGTACGCTTTTATCAAGAATTTCTCGAAAGGCTTCTTCTGATACTAAAGATGCATTAAGCTCATTACTTCGTATAAAATACTTTTCTACATTAGAGTTTTTAAGCTTTTCTAACTCTTCAAAAATCTTGTTGAGCTTTTCCTGTGCATGAAAATTAGATGGCAAGCTTTTCTCTGTAGACTTAGAGTTTTGCTCTTCTTGAATTTCATCATAGTCAAAACCTGCATTATCTTGAGAAATAAAGGTTTTGATTCTCGCTAAAAGTTCTTTCCCATCATTTAAATCGCGTAAATGATAGGCTCTAGTTTTTAGATTTAATCTTAAATTTAATTCTCTGTAAAGAGTTTCAGAAATTTCTGATGCAATAGATAATGTAAACTCTTCTTGTTCTTCTAGACTTAGAGTATCTTTAAATAAAATTGAAATATGAATATCGTCTACATATCTAATAATTTTATGCTCTTCAATACGATTACGGTAACTTTCAAGCAGATCGTCAATTAGAAAATCACCAACTGTCATAAATAGATGACCAATAAATCCTGAAATAATATTATTTTCAGACTGTGGTATCCCACCTTTTCCATGCATCAAAAAATCAAAAAGTATACATATTTGCTCTTTTGTGAAAATATCAAATTTTAGCTTTGATTTAATGCTAGGCTTAATAAATAAGTCTAGTTTTTCAAGTAAAAGATGAATTTCAATTTCACAAAAATAGTTTTCAATATCTAATTTTAAAATTACTTTGTTGGCATTTTTATGATTAATTTCGTCTTCTAAAATACTTCTAAATTTTTCATAATAGCTTCTATAAAATGTATTTTTTTGATTCAGTTCGAGTTCTTTTCCTTTATTTTTATAGCAAAGTTTTCCACCGTAAAAAGATTCAACTTGATTCAACTTTCCATGAACCTCTGAAAGAAATTCTTCGGATAGCTTTAAAAGATATAATCCTACTGCGTAGTATAAAGCTCTAGTGGGATAAGTGAAAAAAACATAATCTCTTAAACCTAAGCCTTTTTTCGGAATTACATAGTGATGGACAAAAAATTCTTTTTTTAATCCATAAAAAAGACTGCTTGCAATTTTTGTTTCAAAATAATCTTTTTTAACGTATAGTATACAGTCTTTGAAAGCTCTCTCATAATAAAAGATACTTAATGTGTTATAGTGTCGATTTTCTTTGCGTCGCTCAATTTGATAGTTTAGTAAATTCAGTGCATCTTCCCAGAGTTCATAACTCAAAAAATACCCAAGTTGTGAAGGTGTATAGTTTTGAGAGTTTTTAGAATTTTCCATTTATTTTGGAATAAGGTACTAGTACATATAAGCTGACAGAATTTGAACCGACTCGTAAAATATCCGCCAGATATAATCGATCGTCACTCACAACGAGACTGCCTCTGGCAAAATTCGATCGC
>CAYLSF010001425.1:0-2198 GCA_964385675.1 uncultured Saprospiraceae bacterium | reverse complement strand
TGCTCAATATGACATATTTTATATACTTATAAAACACTATAAAACAGTTAATTTATCCATTTAATTTTAAGAAAAACAACACATAACATCTTTTTTATATATAAATAGGCATAGTGTTTGTAATATTTTAAGCAACATTTAACTGACAGATTTCAACCGAAAAAATATTGTAAATGATATGAAATTTTACGTTTATCTTATCTTATTGCTATCACTGTGCTTAAGTAGTTGCAATTTTGGTGCAAAGTTTGCTACTACCTCTCCTAAGTACACCAATCCTTCAAAAGTAAAACATGAGTTACTCAATCTCAATACATTTCAGATTGAGTCTGTCGCAAGGGATGCTTCCTATGCTTACACTCAGAATAATCCTGTGAAAGTAGGTGGTTCGGCTAATAATAACGAAATCTTAAATGAGCGTCGTTTTTTGAATGCACTTAGAGGACCAAATGGAGAGAAAGTGAGTTATACCTTAGAAGGAAGTTGTTGTTATTATAAGAACTCTAGTACCAATTATGGTATGTTAGATAAATATGTGGTACAGTATGGAAATAGAAAAGTGATGTTGTACCTCAATCCTTTTGAAAAAGGAGAATTGAAAGCTCCGAGAGGCTTTACTTATGTAAAAAATAATTCTCGTAGTTTGGCTAAACATAATGATATAATAGAGGATGTAGATGAGTAAAGTATTTTTAGCCAATTAAAATTTAGGCATTAATTTCTTCATTACTTACCGATGGTAGTTTACGTGTATTTTAATCCGAGGGCAAGGTGCTCTCGGATTTTTTTTTGCTAAATCTCCAATGTAGATTCCTAATCAAGTTAGAAACAGGCATCGGAGGTTTTTTATAAAAAATCAGTCATGCCTATTGCATTCTAACAATATTTAAACTAACTTTGAATTTGAAAGTTCTTTTATAGTTTAGTTAGGGATTAAAAAATTCAACTTATCTAAAGATTATTGTGGATTAAGACATCAAGTGAGAAGTAAGTTTCTGCTTGTCATTTTCAAAATTTTCACAAAATGATTTAAAGAACCAAAATTCGTAATTCCTAATTCGTAATTCCTAATTTTTAATTAAAAAATGAGTAACCATAAAGAACAATTAGAAGCTTTAGCAGATATTCGGTCGATGATGGATCGGTCTACCCGATTCTTATCATTGAGTGGCTTATCTGGTGTAGGGGCAGGCGTCATTGCTTTAATTGGTGCTTTTGTCGCCTTTGTTTATCTAGAAGGAGATTTTTGGACAGGGGCAATTCGTTATGAATTTAGTGCAACCAATGTAAAATGGGGAATGACGGCTAATACATTTATGATTGTAGATGCGATATTAGTATTGATATTAGCATTGGCAGTAGGCTTTTTCTTTTCTTTGCGAAAGGCAAGACGTAAAGGCTATAAAATTTGGGATAGGGCAGGACAACGCCTAGCGATGAGTTTATTGATTCCGATGACGACAGGTGGTTTAGTTTGCTTGATTTTGTTATATCAATATGGTTTTGTGGGGCTAATTGCACCTTTGACGCTCATCTTTTATGGTTTAACTTTGGTAAATGCCAGTAAATACACCTTAAATGAATTAATGCCTTTAGGCTTATGTGAAATAGTATTAGGATTGATTTCATTGGTTTATATTGGGTATGGATTGTTATTTTGGTCAATTGGCTTTGGTCTTATGCACATCATCTATGGATTTGTAATGTATAAAAAATATGATTAAATTCAGTAAGTAGATGGAAGTGAATAGAAAACAGTGGGCAGTATGCAATTCAAAAATCAAGAAGTAAATCTAAATGAAAGACATAATTTCTAAATTAAATAAGGTTTTCGATAATCGGGTTCGCTTAGGTATTATGTCCTTGCTGGTGGTGAATGATTGGATAGATTTTCCGACACTTAAAGAATTGTTGGATATTACAGATGGTCAATTAGCAAGTAATATTAAGGCATTGGAAAAGCATAAATTTATAGAAGTACGAAAGCAATTTATTGGTAAAAAGCCGAATACTTCTTATTCCGTTACTTTGCTAGGCCGAAAAGCATTTAATAATCACTTGAATGCTTTGGAGCAGCTTTTGAAAATGAGAGAGTGAATTGATTGAGAATAGTGAATTGAGAATTGAAAGTGCGATAGGAGCACTATTTTTTTAATTATTAACTTTTAAATTGAAAGTTCTTTTTTAAAATTGTTGTT
>CAYLSF010001424.1:0-2200 GCA_964385675.1 uncultured Saprospiraceae bacterium | reverse complement strand
AATATAGATGGACAGCAAATTATTACTACTCATATAACATCTAAGAAAATGACACTAGATATTTCACATTTAGAAAGTGGTTTGTATCTTTTAAAAGTGGCTGAACAGACAATCCGATTTGTTAAATTGTGATTATAAATCATGAAATCATAGTAGTGATTAGTCGTTATTTGTTTTGAGTAACTGAAAATTTTTATAGCTCTATTGAGTAAAAAGATAGAAAATTATCATCCTCAATCTGAAGCGATTGGAGAGGATTTGGCGTATTGAGTAAAAATGAATTAAAAATATGAAAGGATTAAAGGATTTATTACAGTTAGGAGACCCGTTACTTTATAAAGAATCCGAACCTGTAAAATATGAGGAATTAGATTTTGTGAAAAATTGGGTGGAAGATTTACATAATGTAATGGAGGAAATAAGAAGTAAATACAACTTTGGAAGGGCAATTGCAGCACCACAATTAGGAATAATGAAAAGACTCATTTATATGAATATTGATAAACCCATTGTATTTATAAATCCTGAAATCGTCTCTAAAAGTGAAGAGATGTTTGAATTATGGGATGATTGTATGTCTTTTCCTAATCTGCTAGTAAAAGTAAAAAGGCATGAAAGCATTACACTGAGATATAGAGATGAAAAATGGGATGTAAAAGAATGGGAAATGGCAAATAGTTTATCTGAATTATTACAACATGAATATGACCACTTAGATGGCATACTCTGTACCATGAGAGCCATTGATAATAAATCCTTTAAATGGCGAGCATAATATAAGGAACAGAATAAAACGACCACTCACTGTTAAATAATTGACGAATGATGCCTTAAATATTTTGTAATACTTGCCATTCGTCGACTATATTTCCATTTCTAAAAACAAGAATATTACCAAACTGTAAAAACACAAACTCACTCTGTGTTGGACGTAAAAAGATAAAATCATCTACCTCTAAATCTATTAAAGAAGCCGAATTTAGCATGGTTTGGTTGGTTGACGCTCCAAAAAGTGGATTAACACCGGTTTTTGGAGGATAATGATAGACTGCTTTCCAATAACCGCCATAGATAAAGTAAGTTTTTCTAAAATAAGGTTTAATAAAACTTAAAAAGCCTTTTAATTTTTCTAAAGCAGGTAAAGTTGTACCTTTCATTTTCTTGAGAATAGGCGTAGCTATGAAACAGGCAGGTTGATAATCTTTTAAAGTTGGAATATCAAAATGCGTTGGCTTAACTAATCCCGAACCAGCAGAAATATCGTTGAGTACAGAGTCTGATTTTTTATGTAAAACTAAAGTTGGACTACCTGCACCATTAAATGTTAGGTTATTGTGCCAAAGATTAGGAAAATCATTCTTAACGAGTTCTATACAATTTTTATAAAAATCATTAGCTAATTTAAAGGATTTCTTTGGTGAACGGAGAATCTTTGGCATCAAAGCGACATGCGGATCATAGCCCATAAAACCAGTAAACTCAACGTAATCTGCCTTTTGCTCAATGATTTTAAGGACTCCTCTTAGGTTTTCCGAATCACCCAAACCACCACGATGTAGTCCAACATCTATTTCGATATTCACCAATAGTTTTTGTTGATATTTTTTAGCTAAATCAATGTATTGATGTAGTCTTTGCTCGGTATCAATCAGCCATTGTACCTGTTTAGAAGCATCAAAAGCAGTATGCGGATTTAAAGTTTTATAAAAATAATTAGCGGTTTGGACAGGCATAGGTTTACCCATCAGTATATCTACTTTTTTACTATAATACTGTGCAATAGTAGATAAAAAAGGTTGATGAAAAACCATTAATTTGGTCGTTCCAACCTTTCTCATCACATAATCAATCAATGGAATAGCAGGTAAAGATTTTACCACAATTCTGAAATCCATATCATCGGATATAGATTTTTGAAGTATTTCAATATTATGATCCAATCGATCTAAATCTACAATCAGCGATGGAACGGCTCTTTTGTAGGATTTTAATATTTCATTGAGTTGTTGGAAGTAGGTTGAATTAGACATCTTATTCCATATTTTCAATCTAAAATTTCCTTTAAATAATCGTTCAAAAATACACCATTCGGATCTTGCTCTACTCGGTGTTTATTAAAGTCTTCAAATTTTGGATAACGTTCTACAAAATCTTTAGCTGTTAAAGTATGCATTTTGCCCCAATGCGGACGACCTCCATG
>CAYLSF010001423.1:0-2200 GCA_964385675.1 uncultured Saprospiraceae bacterium | reverse complement strand
TATCTTATAATGCATGCAAGCTTTTATGTTTAAAAAAAACCTTATTTTAATAACGTCTAAAATAGTTCAATTATAGTCATCTTGAATCAATCTTAACGCCAAAATAAATCTAAATTTTTGAAAGAAGGTAAAATCCTAATCATCACGACAAGATAGATTCTTCCAAATGGCTTTTCTTTTAAAAAATCTACGTTCTACCCTGCCCCTACTCTACTGCTGATCCCAACGTAAATCCATATTCATATCTAAATTCTCTTGGAAATAAAGTTGTCCATTTGTCATATCAAAAGCACATAAATCCCCATATACAAAACAGCCTGCGTCAATATTTAAAACAGGAAAACTGCCTAAACTATAAAACATAGCATAAATGGTATCTTTAGGGGTAGGTGTATGTCCATGTATAATAATTTTATTATCAATAGAGGCTTGCTTGTCTTTATCAAAATCTAAATACCACCGTCGAATCCACAACATACTCTCTGTATCTACAAATGGATTCTCCCTATTAAAATTAAACCCTGCATGTACTAAAAGATATTGATCTAATTCAAAATAATAAGGAAGATTTTCTATAAAATCCCAGTATCGTTTTGGAATTTTTTCATAGCTTTTCCACAAGTCAAAGCTTTGCAGGGCTTTGTTTCCACCGTTTCTACTCCACCAATTAAATAAAGACGGATTATCTCTTACTTGAAGTAACATTTGCTCATGATTTCCTCTCAAACAATGAACGGTATATCCTGCATCTTGAAGCGTCCAAACATAGTCAATTACGCCTTTTGAATTTGGGCCTCTATCAATGTAATCTCCTAGTAGATATAAAGTATCTTTTTTTGTTAGGTTGAGTTTATCATGTAGTAATGCCTTGAAAGTCAATAGACATCCATGAATATCTGAAATTGCAATATTTCTCATATAATAGGTTAACTGACTATTATTGTATTGTGTTCCATCAGTATGAACAAAATAAAATAAGACTTAATATTCTTTTTGTACATCTGCTAAAATTATTTATCTTGCATAAGATGAGGAATGTACATTTATTCAATCAGCATTCCCAATTATAAAAAATCCATTAAAAATCTGTTTTTACATTAAGAAATCTATTACACATGAATTGAATATGATGATAACAGTGAAAGTATAAAAACTTATTTCTTACAATTTTAATGTTTAACTACAGTATCTACAACCATCTTTTTATAATTATTTCTACGCATAGCATTATTAATGAATCACATAAAACACATTCCTTTTTTCTAACAATCAAAATTTCATATTATGAATTGGTTTTTACAAGCTCTTCAACGATATGCAGAATTCGGTGGTCGTTCAAGACGTTCTGAATTTTGGTATTTTATCTTATTCAGTACGATTATTTCACTAATCTTAAGTTTTCTAGATGAAGCTATCGGATTTACTTTTGATGATACTGGTTTCTTTGGAGCATTAAGTTCAATTTATTCTTTAGCTATATTAATACCTAGTATAGCCGTAGGTGTACGTCGCTTACATGATACAGGACGTACAGGTTGGTGGTATCTTCTTTTATTAGTTCCATTTATTGGCATCATAGTTTTAATCATATTTTGGGTACAAGATGGAGAACCTGGTACAAACAAATGGGGTAGAAATCCAAAAGAATCTGGTGAAGATATTCTGGATCATCTAGTAGATGATATGACATAACACACGAAATCGCTCAACTAAAAATTTAAATCAGGCTTTTGTCATTGGCAAAGGCCTGACTTTTTAGATCTTACAAGTGATTTATAAATTGATTTTGTAACCTAAACATCTTTCTAATGAATTGGTATTTAAAAGCACTCTATAAATTTACAGATTTTAGTGGACGAGCAAGACGCTCAGAATATTGGTATTTTACACTAGGGAATGTGTTATTATTGATAATCTTTTCCGTGATTATTAGCTTATTCATAGATGCCATTGAATCTCTACCCGAAGAAATAGGTCTTGGGATTTTAGGATTATTTATGGTGGGTATGATGATACCTACATTAGCGGTGAGTGTGCGTCGTTTACACGATACAGGGCGTACAGGCTGGTGGTTATTGATTAGTCTAATTCCCTATGTAGGAAGTATTGTTCTTTTAATATTTTATTTTCAAGATAGCGAACTAGGGTATCTTCTTAAAATACCGCTGGAAAGTTAGCATTAGTATTTTTTACAAATAAA
>CAYLSF010001422.1:0-2200 GCA_964385675.1 uncultured Saprospiraceae bacterium | reverse complement strand
AGCTAAAATTAAACTAACCTCTTCCAAGAAAGTTTCTAAAATCGGTGTTTCCATGTTTTCCACATTTTTTTACAACCGACGTGTTTTAGGTGGCAATATGATGGAATTTTCTTGCATATTTAATTTTTGAATAATAACGAATATACGGATAAAATCGATTGATTATTAATTTTGACAATACAAAAAACATTTAAGGCGTTTTGAATTTCAATATCTATATATTTATTCAAACACCTGATAACCAACCCCAAATCCCTCAATTGTTGTAGTAATGTTGTGGTACTATTCTGTTGTATTTTTTTTGATGTATTGATGTATAGGTCATTTTATTGGCAGTCCTTCCAAATCCTTTCATCTTTAAATTATTGTTTTTAAAGGATGATCAGGGAAAAAGTGGTTTTTCGTATAATAGTATTACTATTAATTTTTATACCTTTGTATCAACCACTGAATAGAATAGTATCACCTCTCATATTTTATAAGCAATTTAAATAGTTGGATTTTTTGATTGTCATTATTGATGGATGGTCATATTGCTATAGAGCTATTATAATTTAATAATGGCTTATCAATAAGACAATAAGACAATAAAACAATAAGACAGTATAACAATATAATTATAACAGTCGATTAAAATGATGAATGTGAACACAATGGATAAGAAAATTGGAATCAATCAAGTAACGATTGAAAACGAACAATACTTTAAAATATCGAATTGTGATGAGATGGAGCCTTTCTTTATGACCATCGTGAGTGATTCTAACCATTGGCTTTTTATTGGAAGTAATGGTGGATTGAGTGCAGGTAGAAAGAATTCAGACTATGCTTTGTTTCCATATTATACATCGGATAAGATTATGGAGACGGCAGAGATTACGGGGAGCAAAAGTATTTTTAAAGTACATAAAAACGGTAAAACTTATACTTGGGAACCGCTTTCTGAGCGATTTGATGGCATGTATGAAGTCACTCGAAATCTGTATAAAAACATCTATGGAAATAAAGTCATTTTTGAAGAAATCAACCATGATTTACAAATGACTTTCCGTTATGCTTGGAATTCTAGCGATCAGTTTGGCTTTGTTAGAAAGTCAAAAATTATCAATGATGGACTAGACGCTGCAACGGTTACTCTATTGGATGGAATCCAAAATATCATTCCTTATGGTGTTGATCCAAATACACAGAATGCTTACAGTAATTTGGTAGATGCTTATAAAAGAAATGAATTAGAGCAAGAAACAGGGTTAGGGATTTATGCTTTAAGTGCCATTATCGTAGATAGGGCAGAACCGAGTGAGGCTTTGAAAGCGAATGTAGCGTGGTCATTAGGATTGGATAATCCGACTTACTTGGTATCTCCTTTACAAATTAAGAACTTTAGAAAAGGAAAACCGATTAATGGCGAAACAGATATTAAAGCTGAAAAAGGGGCATACTTCTTAAATACGACTATCGAATTGGCAGGCGGTAAGGCAAAAGATTGGATGATAGTTGCCAATGTCAATCAAAATCATGCGGGCGTAGCTCAGTTGTCAGAGCAGATTAGAACAGATAACGGATTAGCTCAAAAGATTTTAGCAGATATTGAAAAAGGAACAAAGCAACTGATAGAACTTAATGCAGGGTCAGATGCTTTACAGTTAACAGCAGATTCTAGAAATGATGCTCGACACTTTTCTAATACGTTGTTTAACATTATGCGTGGTGGAATTTTTGATCATAATTTCCAAATCGAAAAACAAGATTTTGCTCCATATTTAAAAAAGGCAAATAAAGCAGTTTTTGAAACTTTTAAATCTAAAATAGATGCTTTACCCACCGAATTTTCATTGACAGCGTTGAAAGCATTGGCAAATGATAATGACGATACCGATTTCAAACGCCTTTGTTTGGAATATTTACCGTTGAAATTCAGTAGAAGACATGGTGACCCGAGCCGCCCGTGGAATCAGTTTTCTATCAATACACGCAGTGAAGTAGATGGTTCTAAAATTTTAGATTATCAAGGAAACTGGCGAGATATTTTTCAAAACTGGGAAGCCTTAGCACATTCTTATCCGCACTTTATCGAAAGTATGATTCATAAGTTTTTGAATGCTACTACTTTTGATGGATACAATCCTTACCGAGTCACCAAAGATGGATTTGATTGGGAAACCATCGAGCCAGACGATCCATGGTCTTACATCGGATA
>CAYLSF010001421.1:0-2202 GCA_964385675.1 uncultured Saprospiraceae bacterium | reverse complement strand
TAGCCATCAATCAAGACAATGCTGACGCTCATGCTTCTGCTATTTTAGATGTAAAAAGCACGGATAAAGGCGTTTTAATTCCTCGGATGAACGCTACCCAACGTGATAATATCACCTCACCAGCCACAGGTTTGATGGTTTATGTCACTAACGACAATAGTTTTTACTTCTTCAATGGTTCTGCGTGGCAGCTTATCTCAGTCGGCAATCAACTTGCTGACGCAGACAACGATACCAAAATCCAAGTCGAAGAAAGCACAGACGAAGATATAATCCGCTTTGATGTCGGTGGAACTGAAAAATGGCTGATGCGAGGTACAAGGTTAGAAAATAGAAATAGCGGTAATTCTGTTTTTATTGGAGAAAGAAGCGGTGAAAATGATGATTTGACCAATAATAAAAATGTATTTGTAGGACATCAATCAGGACAAGATAATACTTCTGGTGAGTTCAATGTATTCAGTGGTTATCGGGCAGGATATAAAAATACAACTGGTGGACAAAATGTTTTCATCGGAAATCAAGCTGGAACTGAAAATACAACAGCAGGTTTTAATGTATTTGTTGGAAATGATGCTGGTCGTTTCAATACGACTGGTGTAGGAAACGCTTTCTTTGGTTGGGGCTCAGGCTTCAGCAATACAACTGGAAGTCACAATGTTTTTATTGGAGATGAAGCGGGATATGCCAGTACTGGTGCTGATAATGTATATATTGGAAGAGCAACAGGTAGAAAAAGTACTACTGGATTTGGTAATGTCATGTTAGGTAAAGAAGCAGGACATGAGAATATTGATGGATATAATAATGTTTATTTGGGTAGAAATTCAGGATACAATAATACCAATGGTGGAAATAATGTGTATATAGGAGCTTATGCAGGTGAAAATGCAAGTGGTTCTAATAAACTATACATTGAAGGTTCTAATTCCAATTCACCTTTAATTTATGGTGAGTTTGATAATGATTTAGTGCGTATCAATGGTACTTTGAATATCAATAATGCCTTTTCTTTTCCAACGGCTGATGGTACAAATGGACAAGTTTTAGTAACAGATGGTTCAGGAAGTCTAACTTGGGCAAATCAAGGCACGGATAATTTAGGAAATCATATCGCTTCTCAAAATATCCAAGTTGGTAGTAATTATATTTCAAATGATGGAGATAATGAAGGTATCTCGATTGATGCAACAGGAGAAGTAACTATAAAAACAACTTCGCCAAATAATCGACCTGCAGTATTCCAATCAGATTTCAACGGAGGTGCTTACATTGAAGTCAATAATAATGTAGGAACAAGGGCTTTATTTGGTTCAGGTGGAAATGGATTTGGTAGCAATACAAACGATGTAATTGTTGCTAATTGGTCAAATGGCAATTTAAAATTTTATACTAATGCAATAGAACGTATGTCACTTAGCAATACGGGTTTACTAACGCTTGCTGGAAATTTTCAACTATCAAATGGCAGTCAAGGAAATGGAAAAATTTTAGTATCTGATGCTGCTGGTTTAGGTACATGGACAGACCCTGCTTCCGTTTTTTCTAATGATAATTTAGGAAATCACACCGCAACTCAAAACATTCAACTTAACGGAAAATATCTTTCCAATGATGGAGATGACCAAGGGATTTTAATTAGTGACGATGGCGTAGTCAGCATTAATAGCCTTAGAGTTACTGGTGGAAATCCTGCCGAAGGAGAAGTATTGACGACGGATGCCGACGGAGATATTGTTTTAGAAGACCCTTCTGAGCGAGTAGCATATGTTTTTGACCAATCACAGGTGCTTCAAGATGCAAATGGTCTTTCAGGCTGGTTTCTCGTTTCAGACTATACCAATCCATTAAATGTCAAAACGGGTGATGTCGTTACCGTCCGAATTACTTTTACTGCTGCACTTGGAAGTGGTAGTGGCTCTGATGATTTGAGATTTAGAGTATATGCTTCAGGTACAAACGGCTGTCCTCACGAACCAGGTGGCGAAACCAATTACTTATCCATTTATCGAAATAATAGAGGGCATGATATGCAAGCTGCTGTTCAGCATACCTTCGTTGCTACTTGTGATGGCACATATCAGTTTGCTTTACAGTCGGACTTTACCAATGTTGATGACGATGTGTTAATTGACCAAATTCAGATTACAGCAGTGAAGTATTAATTTAGTCTAAGTGCAAAAGTATAATGCTAGCTAAAAA
>CAYLSF010001420.1:0-2208 GCA_964385675.1 uncultured Saprospiraceae bacterium | reverse complement strand
ATGATAGCAAGAGCCATAGCCAAATCTACTGACGAAGAAGTTATAGAAAGACTACACCATTTATTTAAACTGCAACAAGCCGCTTTCCGTAAAAATCCTTATCCATCTGCTGCCGAGCGAATAGAATTGATGCAACGTGTACCTAAGATGTTGCGAAAGTATAGAGAACAAATCTTGGAAGCTTTAGATGCTGATTTTGGAGGACATTCAAGACAACAGGGAGATTTAGTAGAGATATTAGGGATGTTTGATAGAGCAAAATACAATATTGCAAATATCAAAAAATGGATGAAGCCTATTCGGAAAGAAGGTAACCCTGTTACTTTAGGCAACTCAAAGGTTTATTTAAAATACCATCCTAAAGGAGTAGTTGGCAATATGGTATCTTGGAATTTTCCATTTGATATTGCCCTAGGGCCTACATTAGATCAATTGGCAGCAGGAAATCGGGTCATTATTAAACCTTCCGACCTTGCTCCTGTATGTGGGAAATTATTGGAAGAAATGATCAAGGATACCTTTGATGAAGATCAAGTAGCTGTGGTCAATGGAGGGATAGAATTGGCAAAACATTTCCCAACCTTACGTTGGGGACATTTAACCTACACAGGTAGTGGTGCGGTAGGTCGTAAAGTAATGGAAGCCGCTGCTAAAAACTTAGTGCCTTTAACCTTAGAGTTGGGCGGAAAATGCCCGGTCGTGGTTGATAAGGATTCCATAACAGATGAAGCAGTAGCAGAAATAGCAGGGGTAAAAGTCGTGAAGCGTGGACAAATGTGTGTAACTACAGATTATTGCTTAGTGCCAGAAGAGCATTTGGAAGAATTTTCTAACAAAATGATTAAACATTTTCAAGCTAATTTTTCTAAAAATAATGGCGCGGCTCACTCTTGTGGCATCATCACAGAAAGACATATCAAGCGATTGCAAGATATGGTGGATGAGGCAAGGGCTACAGGACAAGACATCACGCAAATTGGGAGTGATTTAAATGGGAGTGATAGAAATATGCCTTTTTACATTGTAGTTAATCCGTCTCAAGATATTCGCTTAATGCAAGAGGAAATCTTTGGACCTATTTTGCCTATTGTGCCTTATAAAAATGTACAAGCAGCGATAGATTATATCAATGATGGAGATAAGCCTTTGGGGCTTTATATCTATTCTAAAAATAATGAATTCATAAGTCGAGTTGCGAATAATACACAGTCAGGTGGCGTAGCTGTAAATATGGCTGCTTTACAAGCCGCTCAACCCTCTCTGCCTTTTGGTGGCGTTGGAGAAAGTGGTATGGGGCATCATCATGGCGAAGAGGCTTTTAAAGCTTTTTCAAATGCAAGAGGCTATTTTATAAAAGGAAAAGGCGGAACTTTTTCTGCTATCACACCACCGTATGATGCTAGTACGGATCATTTAATCAATGAAGTGGCGTATGCAAGCATGGGTAAACAATTGATTTTTGCCTTGAAATCTTTGCCTAAAAATATTATGGCGATGTTGTTTGGGTAGTGTTCTCTAGATTTTGATATAAATCATATTGATAATTTTTTTCGTGTATTTGAAAATGCTGAATACGGTTTCTAAAAAATAATACTTAACTTTAGATAAATCAACGTTATAAACTTTTGATAGAAGAAACAACAATATTAAGATTTAAATCGGTTATTTCTAAAACTATAAGAATGTCTGAAAAACCTGTTAATACATTCTATACTCAAATAATTGAATTATTGCAAACTGCAAAAAATAATGTAGTTAGAACTACTAATTTGAATATGGTAAATGCTTACTTTGAAATTGGTAGAATGATAATTGAAGAAGAACAAGGAGGCAATAACCGAGCAAAATATGGACAAAGCCTAATCAAAGGATTATCTAAGGTGTTAAATAAAGAGTTTGGAAAAGGATTTTCTGTAACGAATCTCCAACAAATGCGAAATTTTTATTTGGCATACCGAAAACAACAGACTTTATCTGTTAATTCTGAAAAAGAATCAAAATTACTTCCTACAATACCTAACTTTAAGTTAAGTTGGTCGCATTATCTTACACTAATGAGGATTGATAATGAATTAGAACGACGATTCTATGAAATTGAAGCTACGAAAAATCAATGGAGTACAGATGAATTAAAAAGGCAATATAATTCGGCTTTATATACACGCCTTGTCTTGAGTTTAGATAAAGAAAAAGTTAAAGAATTATCTC
>CAYLSF010001419.1:0-2209 GCA_964385675.1 uncultured Saprospiraceae bacterium | reverse complement strand
AAAAGATTAACGATAAGATTATAAAAACTTTAAAAATTTCACTCGATGAGCGAGTTTAATCAAGATAACAATAATAAGCGGGGCAACAGGCTAAGTGGAGGCGGAAATGAAGAACCACCTAAGTTCAATTACTATTGGATTTATGGTTTCATTGCATTGCTGCTTTTAGGGCTGAATTTCTATCAGTTCTCTAATACCAATTCAAAAGATTTGGAATGGGGGCAGTTTGAAACAATGCTAGAAAATAAAGACGTAGATAAAATCACGGTTATTAATCGTGTGAAGGCCTATGTTTACTTGAAAGAAGAAGCCCTTGAAAAAGACGAGTATAAAGAAGTAGCAGAGAATAGATTTAAAGGTTATAACAAAGGACCTCACTATAGCTTCAATGTTCCTTCTCCAGATGATTTCAAGAAAGAAGTTATTGCCATTCAAGAAAGCAGAGGATTGAACGAAGATGAATCTTATAAAATGGTTTATCCAAAATATGAGATTCAAAATGATTATTGGGGAGCAGTTTTGAGTTGGTTATTTCCAATTATCATCATTGTAGCGATTTGGATATTTATCATGCGTCGTGTAAGTGGTGGTGCAGGTGGTCCTGGTGGTCAGATTTTCAATATTGGAAAATCAAGAGCGAAGTTATTTGATAATACAAAGGTTAATGTAACCTTTAAGGATGTAGCAGGGCTAAATGAAGCGAAAGAAGAGGTAATGGAGGTCGTGGACTTCTTGAAAAATCCTAAAAAATATACAAGTCTTGGTGGTAAAATACCTAAGGGTGTTTTATTAGTAGGCCCTCCAGGAACAGGTAAAACGTTATTAGCAAAAGCGGTAGCAGGTGAAGCCGGTGTTCCGTTCTTTTCTATTTCAGGTTCTGATTTCGTAGAAATGTTTGTGGGTGTTGGTGCATCTAGAGTACGTGATTTGTTCCGTCAAGCAAGAGAAAAAGCACCTTGTATTATCTTTATTGATGAGATAGATGCTATCGGTCGTGCAAGAGGTAGAGGAGCAATGAATGGTGGAAATGATGAGCGTGAAAATACATTAAACCAATTATTGGTAGAAATGGATGGTTTCTCTACTGACAAAGGAGTTATCTTAATGGCAGCTACGAACCGTCCTGATATATTGGATGGTGCATTGATGCGTCCTGGTCGTTTTGATCGTCAAATCGGAATTGATAAGCCAGACTTAGTAGGAAGAGAGGCTATCTTTGAAGTACACTTAAAAGACATTGTTGTTTCTGAAACGATTAATCCTAAAGTGTTAGCAGAACAAACACCAGGTTTTGCGGGTGCGGATATCGCCAATGTTTGTAATGAAGCGGCACTGATTGCAGCACGTCGCAATAAGAAAACAGTGGATATGGATGACTTCAATTACGCTTTGGATAGAGTAATTGGAGGACTAGAGAAAAAGAATAAAATTATCTCTCCTGAAGAGAAGAAAGTAATTGCCTTTCATGAAGCAGGTCATGCCGTTTGTGGATGGTTCTTAGAGCATGCTTCTCCATTGGTGAAAGTTACAATTGTTCCTCGTGGAATTGGGACATTGGGTTATGCTCAATATTTACCAAAAGAGCGATATATCGAAACAACAGACCAAATTAAAGATAGAATGACAATGACTTTAGGTGGTCGTGCAGCAGAAGACGTGGTCTTTGGTAAAATTTCTACAGGTGCTCAAAATGACTTAGATAGAGTAACCAAAATGGCGTATGGTATTGTAGCGATTTATGGTATGAATAAGAAAGTAGGAAATGTCTCTTTCTACGATATGCAAAACCAAAATAGTTTCCAAAAGCCATACTCTGAAGAAACTGCGTCTTTAATTGATGAAGAATGTCGTAACTTGATTTTGAGTCAATATGAAAGAGCAAAGAACTTATTGAGAGAGAAATTCCAAGAATTATCTGCTTTAGCGAATGAATTATTAGAAAAAGAGGTCTTATTAAAAGAAGACGTAGAACGTTTGTTAGGTCCTCGTCCTTCTATGAATCCTGTGGTCGCAAGAAATGATAATGGATTGAATTTGTAAAAAGCAAAATCAACTAAAATACACAATGGTGTAGATGACTTTCGGTTGTCTGCACCATTTTTTATTGTTGAGAAGACACAAAGAATCACAAATTTTAGTTAAAAAAATGACTTTGTTGAATATGTAATTCATATATCTGGCAATTCAGAATCTGAATTTAATAATTTTC
>CAYLSF010001418.1:0-2214 GCA_964385675.1 uncultured Saprospiraceae bacterium | reverse complement strand
ACTGTTTTTCTCAAGTTCTAAAACGAGGTTACTCATCGCTAGCGATTTTAATCCATCATCCACGTCCTTTGGTGTTTCAATATTCATTTTAGTTGCCAAACTCGTCAAAACTGTTCCAACAGATATATCTTGATTGCTACCCGTACTTCCTCTAAAGACAAAGCGACTGCCTCCTGTTCCTGTTTGAAACTCTCCCAAAAGCGTCATATTTAAGGAATCACTAATGGAGAAATCAGCTACCAACATAAAACTTTTGACATCATTCGAGATAGCTATTAAAAAGCTGGTATTCGTTAGTTCTAAATAATCACTTATTTTCCAACTGTTTTGAGCTGATAGCTCGAATTGAAATGATTTTTCACGAAGATTACCCGTTAATGCGATTTTATCAAATTCTACTGCTGGAATTAAATCACCTAGCTCAGATGCTTGGTTTCTAAACCATTGGGTGAGTTCAGCAGTGTCTAAGGTTTCGCTTTCGGCTAGTCCTGCGTAGATGGATAAGTCAGGGTATGTAATGGCGGTTTCAATTTTATTATTGCCTATTATCCAATCTCCTGTAAATATTCCCGTAATTCGTTTATTGACACTAAATGGTTCAAGAATTTCAAGTTCAAATAAAGGCGTAAAATCAATTGCATCAGGAAGAATTGGCAGTTTTTGGTCTGAGGTTAAAGCTAAAGAAAAACCTCTTATGGATGGTTCATGAACATCTATTGCCATCGCCAACTTTGAAAGCTCAATATCAAGAAAAAAGGTAAATTCAGAAGGTAAATTATCTGTAATTGATAAGCCACATAACTCCAAAAAGTCTCGTAAAGAAGTAAAACTACTACATTCTAATGTAAAGTATTCTTCATAAAGGTCAAATAATGCCTTAAAAGAAAAAGATAACTCACTATCTGACTTTCCAATAGCTATAGAGCCATCAAAAAATACATTTGGATATAAATTATCCACTGGATTTATAGGGAAGTCTATTCCTACTTTTGAGAGTGTATAGCTTGAATATATTTCATCAGATAAATCAATGCGAATATTAAAACTACAAGCATCAAATAATTGATACCTTGGTTGTTCTTTATAATTAAGATAGACTGAACAGAGAGAAGATTTTAATCCACTAGTTAAAGCATTTGGAAATATATCATTTAAAAAGCCAACAGTATCTTCTTGAAGTTCATATTCAACAGGTATATTTACTCCTTCTTGAATATCTTCAATAGGTACAATCATTTTTAAATTATCTTTCCATTCATCAGGAAAAGCATTTAGGAAATTTTGACTTTTATCTGAAGCAAAGAGTTGTATATTCCCTTCGTTAAAATCTAGCTTATTGGTATACACTTCTACCATTCTGCTAGATTCAGTTGTTATATCTGAGGATAAAATATCCAAGTAAGGAATAATTTCAAGAGAAGGCAATGCCATTTTAATGATACAATTACGAGCAGCATCTTCTCCTATAAAATAAAAATCAGTAGGAATATTGGTTTGTCCTAATATCATTTCAAACTGCGCACTAAATGATAATACATCATTTTTGATAACCTCAGATGAGATATTAGTAATAGAAAAATTATCTTGATTATATACCTTTTGCAATAAAGAAAAAGTCTTTTCACCTAAGATACTATCATCTAGTTTTGGATTGTCTATTAATTGTCCAATTATTTCATTAATGGTGGTTGGTTTCATGATTTAAGGTTTATTGTTTATTTCATCCAACTTATTTAGTTTATAACTATCTATTATACCTAAGTGATTACTAAGGTTTTTTTCAGAACAAACCATAAAAAAGAATAACAACCTTAGAGGTATTTTTAAATCATCGATTAGAAATAAATTTTGAATTTTTGAATTGCTTAGTAATGGATTGACTTTATTCCCTTTAAATAATTTTGACTGCTCAATTAATAAGAAAATTTCTAGATATTCTTTAGCTCTATAAATATATTCTCTTGCAAAGTATTGTTGAAATACATCTACTAGTTTTTCTTTACCTCCAGCGGCTTTTTCTAATGCTTCAAAAGAATTATAAGTTTGATAAGGTTGTTTAAAGTCTTGATTAGTATCATTCAGAGGAGGGATTTTTTTTCTTTGTTCTTCTTGTGAAAGGGAGGCAATTAATTGTTTTCGGATTAATCCAATATCATTTAAATTTGTTTTATCATATATTTTATCATTTGTAAACTCAATGATTGTACCAGGTAT
>CAYLSF010001417.1:0-2214 GCA_964385675.1 uncultured Saprospiraceae bacterium | reverse complement strand
ATTGCAAAAAGATGCTAGAATGACGGTAAAACAAATGTCAAGTCAGTTGAATTTATCTGCTACACCTATTTTTGAACGTATCAAAAAAATGGAACGTAACGGTATAATTGATCATTATACTGCGGTTTTAAATCAAGAAAAACTCGGTAAAAAATTAAATGCTTTTGTTCATATTTCTTTAAAAGAACATTCTAAAGAAAAGGTAGCTGCATTTGTAGAGCAAATGATGAATATTCCCGAAGTTACCGAATGTCATTATGTAACAGGTACAGCGGATTTTATTGTTAAAATATTGGTAGAAGATATGGAACGGTACAAAGATTTCATCATGGAACGGTTGCTAGATATTCCAAATATTGGGCGTACAGAATCATTTATATCTTTGACCGTTCAGAAAAGATAATATAAATAACAAGTCATTAAAGATGTACTAGATTTATTTAAAAACTGCCAGGTGAAAGTTCTAGCTTTTCATGAGGTAAAAAGCTAAAATTCAATCCTAGACCATAGTTTAGAAAAATCTTTCCATTGATATTTTTTAGCTACAATGATGATGAATATGGTCATGATAACCAACCACATTGCCATCATAATAGTTAAATCATATTCTTTAACTTGAAATAAAGCAGAAGTTTGAAGTGAAGACTCAGGAAAGGTCACTAGTACAGAACCAAAAATATTATTGGCAGAATGTACCCCCATAGCTAACTCTAACCCTTCATCCATAATGGCGATAATTCCAAATGCTATCCCAGAAGCGATATAATAACTAACTATCCAATCGCCAAAAGCTTGAACTTCGGTATTCATAATGTGCATTAAACCAAATAGGGTAGAGGTCAGCAATAAAGCAACACCAGCATTTTTAGATAATAATCCAAATAACTGCATCAAATATCCTCGAAATGCAATTTCTTCAAAACTCGCTTGTAATGGAATCATTATTAAGACCACTAATAATAACGGAAAAAATATACTAGCATCAAATGAAAAAACATAGTTGGACGGATCGATAATATACATTATAGATTCTGCAATAATACTTAACACTAGATATACACCAAACCCAAAAAAGAATTTACTCCAATTGATAGAAGAAGCTGAGGTGAAAATGGAAGTCGAAGGGCGTTTATGTAACCATTTTACCATTAAAGGAAGTATAAAAAATCCCAAAGCAAATGGAATTAGCAATAAGCCCAAACCCATCGGTTCAGAAATTTCTAAGGCTTCAAAATTTACCATATTTTCTTGAGTAAATTCTGACATATTACCTGCCACACTTACATAGATAACATAAAAGAAATTCCCTATAAAAACAGCCGCAATAACGGCTAGCAAGGTAAAGAAATAACTAAAAATAGAATTATCTCCTTCTTTAGCTTTGGTAAAAAAACTATGTTTTGGTTTTATCATGGTTGATTATATTGATGACAGATGGTTAAAGGTGTTAAGAGAATTTTTTTTTGAAAAAAATTAAAAAATGCTTCGGAGAAGCCATCTGTTTATAGCATAATAATTCGTTCTTATAGTGCGTTCCGTTAGGAACAGCCTAGCATTAGGCTTAAAATAGGCTGTTCTTAACGGAACGCAAATCATTTTTGTCATTTTTTACCTATAAACTGTTTGTCCTTCCAGGACAATTTATTGCTAATGTATTTCTCTTAACACCCTTAACAGATAGCTAATAATTTTAAATAGAATCAAAACCTAATAACTGTCTCATATTAAATACGCCTTTTTTACCGATAATCCATTCTGCCGCCATCACGGCACCTTTTGCAAATCCTTCTCTAGAGTGTGCCGTATGTATAATTTCTATGGTATCTATATCCGAATCATACTTTACAGAATGCGTACCAGGCGTTAAAGCAATTCGTTCTGATGTTAAAGCTAATTCTTCTTTCGATTCAATGGTACGATTAACCCAATTTTTTTTCTGGATTAAATGTTTTAATACGCCTTCTGCTAAGGTAATACCAGTACCGCTAGGGGCATCTAATTTATGAATGTGATGAATTTCATGTAGAGAAGGCTCATATTGTTCCCATTGCTTCATCATATTCGCTAAATATTCATTCATTTCAAAAAAGATATTGACACCAATACTGAAATTAGAAGCATAGAAGAACGAACTATTATATGTTTCACAAGCGGTTACCACTTCATCATAATGGGCTAACCATCCCGTTGTGCCTGATATGACAGGCGTACCCG
>CAYLSF010001416.1:0-2214 GCA_964385675.1 uncultured Saprospiraceae bacterium | reverse complement strand
GTATTTAATTTACAAACTATTACAAATATTAAAAAAGCTAAACCGAGAACAGCTGAGATGGAGGAGATTATATTTCTGAAAATTGGGGAACATTATACTATAATGAACAATATGGATTTATAAAACAAGTGTATTACGACTATTTCAAAGATATTACCTTAGTCATAGAACTTGAAGATATAATTGAGCCTTAATTGACTATTGTAATAAGTGATTGATGATTGATAAATTCACCAATCACTTACAGTAATCATCAATTCCTACTTCCGCTTTTTCTTACCTTGCCCCTTCTTAGGTTGTTGCTTTTTTTGCTTCTTTGCCCAAGAGTCTCGTAAGCCTACGGTTTTATTAAAGACTAGTTTTTCTGCGGTAGAATCTGGATCCACACAGAAGTAGCCTTTACGCATAAACTGAACCTTATCCCCTACTTTAGCCGATGCTAAATGCGGCTCAACATATACCGTTGGTAAGACTTTTAAAGAATCAGGATTAATAAAATCTAAATATTCTTTACCCTCATCCTTGTGTCCCATAGGAGCAGGATCATTGAATAATCTATCATACAACCGAACTTCTACGGCTACAGCATGAGGAATAGAAACCCAATGAATCGTTCCTTTTACTTTTAGTCCAGAAGTATCGCTACCTGAGCGAGAGTTTTCAAAGTAAGAGCATTTCAATTCTGTTACCTCACCATTTTCATCCTTCACTACTTCATCACACTGAATAATGTAAGCATTTTTTAACCGCACCATTTTACCAGGTGACAATCTAAAATATTTACGAGGCGGATCTTCCATGAAATCCGTGCGTTCAATATAGATTTCTCTAGAAAACGGTACAATTCGACTCCCCATACTTTCATCACTAGGATTATTAATGGCAGTCATTTCCTCCGTCTTACCCTCAGGATAATTGGTAATCGTTACTTTTACAGGGTCTAAAACCCCCATAACACGAGGCGTTACCTTATTTAAATGATCTCTTACATGAAATTCTAGTAAGGAAACATCAATGATATTTTCTCTACGCGCAATACCCACCCCTCTTGCAAAATTACGGATAGACTCTGGCGTATAACCTCTACGACGCATACCCGAAATAGTAGGCATTCGAGGATCATCCCAGCCATTGACATACCCTTCTTGTACTAGACGAAGCAAACGGCGCTTACTCATTACCGTATAGTTCACATTCAATCGGGCAAACTCGATTTGACGAGAACGGAAAATATCTAATTCTTCTAGAAACCAATCATATAGCGGACGATGCACCTCAAATTCTAGGGTACATAGTGAATGTGTGACTTGCTCAATAGAATCCGAAATACCGTGTGCATAATCATACATCGGGTAAATATTCCATTCATCGCCTGTACGGTGATGATGTGCTTTTTTGATTCGGTACATCAAAGGATCTCTCAAGTGCATATTAGGAGATGCTAAGTCAATCTTAGCCCGTAAGACCTTCGATCCTTCATCAAACTCTCCTGCTTTCATGCGTTGGAACAAATCCAAGTTTTCCTCTACAGAACGTTCTCTATATTCATTCGGAGTACCAGGCACAGTCGGCGAACCTTTTTGTGCTGCTATTTCCTCCGCCGAAGAATCATCAACATAGGCTTTTCCTTTTTTTATCAATTGAATAGCATAGGCATATAATTGTGGAAAGTAATCTGACGCATACCGCTCTTCCCCTTCCCATTTAAAGCCTAACCATTCTACATCTCGCTTAATAGCATTTACATATTCTGTATCTTCCGTCACAGGGTTTGTATCATCAAATCGAAGATTGGTTTTTCCACTATATTGTTGGGCAATACCAAAATTCAAGCAAATAGACTTTGCGTGACCAATATGCAAATAACCGTTTGGCTCAGGAGGGAAACGGGTTTGCACTCGCCCTTTGTGCTTTTCCGTACTTAAATCGTCTTCTACAATTTGCTCAATAAAATTGCGTGATTCTTTTGTCTCCATACAATTTACTATTATTTAATTTAATTTTGGTATTATTAAATTTTCATCCCGATAGTTTTCTATCATCCCAATAATTATTGGGAGTTAAGAGGGACTCCATTTTGAATTCTAAATTGTCAAAAATAGTTCCGTAAAAAGAAGCATTCAAGAGTGTATATTTCTTTTATTACCATTCTTAAAGCTGTAAAAATAGCGAATTCATTTGTTTTCAAATGAATAAATTCAATATTCTATGGTT
>CAYLSF010001415.1:0-2216 GCA_964385675.1 uncultured Saprospiraceae bacterium | reverse complement strand
CTTGGTGAGTGGTGACTTGCAGCGTCTTCTCCGTTAGCGTAATCACATCCATCGTACCAGCTTCACAGTTCCCACTAAAGCAAGTAGCAATCTGTTTCTCCTTACTAAACTGTAAACTCGGTCGCTTATCATCATGGAAGGGACAATGGGCTCTGTGATACTTATCAATCTTCATCCCTAGTCGCTCAGCAACTACATAGATATCGAGCTGCTGCTTTAACTCCGCTATTTCCATGCCTGACTGAGGTCTTGGTTCTCCGCCGTGGATTCGGCCCCCGTGGATTCGGCCATCATCGCAAACACATCGCGCAAGGTCACCAACGCTAAGTAACGTTCTCCCAATTCATCATAGCACTTCCGGTACTCCGCACTCATCACTAAGTCATACAGTAAACGATCCAACTGATGAGCGACACCAACAGGGGTTTCTTCTGCTACATGGGCTAATAAAGGACGAAGGTCGTAAGGCATGGAAAAAAGTTTAAGCGTAACTATTAGACGCAAAAATAGACTTTAATACCAAAACAACAAGTAACTATAAGGTTTTTCAGCGTCTTTTATTCCCGTATATTTGCTATTAAAAGCGATTATTAGACGCAAAAAAGCCTTGTAATGGACAAAATAGCACGTGTAATTACGAATCTTAGAAAGGAAAAAAACTGGTCTCAGAGTGATTTAGCCACTAAAAGTGGAGTATCTAGAGAGATGATAAGTAAGTACGAAAGAGATCTCGCCATTCCTTCTGTCGATGCCGCAAAAAAAATAGCTGATGCATTTAATGTGTCTCTTGATTATTTAGTGGGGGAAGGGATTAATGCTTCTTTTGACAAAAACACACTCAATAGGCTACAAGAAATTCAAAATATGAATCCAGATTTCAGAGTGCATTTATTTTCGGTCATTGACTCAGTAATTCGGGACTATAAAACTCAACAAGCCTACGCCTCCTAAAACAACAAAGCCCAGTATCGCTACTAGGCCTAATCTACATCTTCACCGCATTATAAATGCTGCTTCGCTGCTATCAACTTTAACAATCATCACGCTTTACAAAAGCGCGTCAGGAGGAATAACCTAGTCCCAATCATCTTCACAGAGATACATCGAATAAAACTCGAGACTATCATAATCCAATCTTGCCCCAAGATAAAGTTCTATATCCTCATTGTAAAGTTTGATCCAACCTCCAGCATTAAGGGTATAATTGAATTCTTTACCATCATAGAAACTAGACCCGTTTTTTTCACATTCTAGATGACCATAACATTGATGCCAATCATAACCACTTAACAATACAAAGTCACGTAAATATTTTGCTACATTGTGTTCAAACAAGATCCAATCATGACAGTAATCATTAAAAGCAGTTTCTTTCGCTACTTTTAACTTAGGAGAAACATTTTCAATATTTACGTTTTTCTGATCAGTATCAATTTCCCCTCCATTGGAGCCATGAAGGAACATAGTTAATATTAAGGGCATCATATACTGTTTGACCTTCACCAGGAGTTTTTCTTTGAACTTTTTCATGGGGATATATATTATTTAACCCAATATTATAATGGTTCTTTAATTGTGTAACTAAAATAGATGTAGCTTCAGCCTGTCTTGCGGTTAGAGGCTCCCATTGCCCACCTTTATAGTTCCCTACAACTTCTATACCAACTGAATTTGAATTATTTAACACCTGAAAATATTCCGAATACATCTGTTTAGAACTTGATGCATATAAATGTGCTGTCGAAATATTTAAACTTGCAGTCTGATAAACTGTGCCATCTCTATCAACATAAAAATGAGCTCCCTTTATTTTATCTCTTGACTTCATCCAGTTCCCAGGATAATTACTACTTACAGTTCTATGCAAGATAATATTACCTACAGATCCCATTCTTGGTCTACCCTTTTCTAAAGCAGGAATTGGGTCATTTGTAATATTAGAATTATTCGAAAATCCATCAGGACGAACTTCCAAATCACTATACGCAATCGGAGAACTTAATTCTAAGGCTTCAGTAAGAAGTAGTCCATCCACTCCGTCTAATCCTAAATTTGTCGGACAAGGATTACCATTTTCATCATTACAACCACCATCTGGATCAGTATTCCTTCCAGGGTTATTACCCATCGCTTTGTAAGGGGAAGCATATTGACGATAGGGATCAGGCACTAACCACCTACCAATAACGGGATCATATTCTCTGAGTTGAAAATGA
>CAYLSF010001414.1:0-2217 GCA_964385675.1 uncultured Saprospiraceae bacterium | reverse complement strand
CATTTGAAAACGATTTAATAAATCTATAAAATAGAATAATTATAATCCCAATATAATTTTAATAAGTTCAAAAATAAGGATTTTAGTTTATTATCTACCAAAACAAGAAAAGGTATCCTATAGTTAGGATACCTTTTCCAAAAATATTACAGTATTCTTGTAAACTAGTTATTTACTTGGAGCAGACATATTAGTTTCACCACCTGTTGCTACCTTAAACTCTACACGACGATTCATATAGTTGTTAGGAGAGTTTGGTACTAAAGGTGCTGATTCTCCAGTATATCTCAAAATTAAACGATCTCTTGAAATTCCATAGTTGCTTACTAAAGCATTGATAGCATTTTCAGCACGCTTGTAAGATAAGCCTAAATTATAGTTTACAGAAGAGCGAGCGTCAGCATGTCCTTCAACTACAACATTAATACTAGGATAATTCTTCAATACTGTAGCTACATGAGCTAATGATGAATAATACTGTGATTTGATGTTAGTTTTATCTAAATCAAAGTGAATCATTGGTAAGAACCAGTCTTTAATAGATTTAGTATCAGCAACAGGCTTTTCATCCCATTTTTGCGCTTTACCAATTGCAATTACTTCATCCTTAGTCATTACTTTAGGCATTTTTGGCTTCTCAGAAATACCAGTAGAAGGATCAATTTTGTAACCAACTGGAGAATATGGTTCCTTGTCTAAATGATTAGCCAATCCGTCTTTGTCACTATCTAAAGTTACACCGCGAGTATCTACTTCTGCACCAGCAGGAGTATCTTGCTCTTTATCAATCATATCTGGTACACCATCATTATCTTTATCTTTCAAGATTTCTTCAGCTCCCTTTTTCTTAGTATTTGCAGCAATTGCAGCATAAGGTTCATCTAAAGGATTCACCCACCATAAAGGAACTGATTTCTTATTTTTATCTCCTAAGAAAAATCCTAAACGAAGTGGAACATAAAGTCCAACATCACCACCTCCTGATACAAATCCATCTTCTTCATCACCTCTCATATAAATTAATTGAGGCTCAAGGCTTAAAGATAAAACATCAGAAAGACGATAAGCAATTCCAGCACCTAAGTGACCTGTGAAAACTTGTGAAATAGGTTGCCCTAAGAATTCAATTCTTGTAGGAGAAACATAAGGACTTTCATAGCCATCACTATCATTATCTTCTATCAAATTTCTCAAAGCCTCTCTAGCAGATCTTCTACCATCAGCATCTGACGTGTTAATACTACCAAGAGTTGCCACAAAATTATGTTCAGTATTACCATCTCTTAGATTAAAACTAACATCTCCAAAACGAAGACCTACACCAGCGAAAGCATAGATTCCTAATTTACTTTCACTCTTGTGAAAGTTGATATTAGTTAAATTAGCAATAGCACTAAAAGAAAGAGTAGTTTTACTATTTAAATAGTTACGAGCTATTTGAGTTCCAGTAAAACCAGCAGCAACCTCTGCCGAACTAGGTGTTCTCAAAAAGTGATTTAATCCTTTTGTACGATTGTACGTTAAATCTCCTCTAAGAGACCATGTGTAATTAAGTGACTTACGAACACCTACACCTACACCAAAACCAGGAAAGAAAAAGCTTGGAAGTACATCACCTCCGATAGCATAATATCCACCATGAACACTTACTTCCCACATATCCTTCGGCTTAGGAGGATATTTGGACTTCGGCTCTTTAGTAAGAGATAATTCACTTTCTTGTGAAAAATCTTCTGAAACATTTGGCTGTGCAAAGGCCACAACACTAAATAGCATGATTAATGCTAATGCACTTAAAAAGTTAAATCTCCTTGTCATAGGGTTTAAATTTTAAATTAAAAAAATTGCATATTTTGGGTGCTTAAATGGCTTCTATAACATACACAAATAATAGAAACCTACACTAAGATACAAAAGTATAGTTTTTTTCCATTGAAGCAAACAAATCAAGACTTTTTTTAAAAAAAAAACGCTTTTTTTTCAAGAAAAAGTGACATAATTAATCCTAATTTTTAGTAAATCCAATGTTGCATTAACTTGATATAAAATAGTATTTTCATAATTTACTTGCAAAATAATGTATTTTTCAATCTAGTGCAAAACTTTATTGAAATTTCGCCTTACAAATTTAAACATTACAATTATATCCTTATAGTTATTTTAATTCATTAGATAAAATATTCGACTGATAAAATATTAATAAAAAGTTTATTATCA
>CAYLSF010001413.1:0-2218 GCA_964385675.1 uncultured Saprospiraceae bacterium | reverse complement strand
ACAATATTTTGAAAATCAAAATGTTAGATAAAATTGTAGCCATGCAACAACGTCAATTGGATATGTAAATGTGGTTTATCGGCTATTAAAAATACATTGGATAAAACAGATTCCTATGTTATTTATGTAGATGAGAGTATAAGTTTTGGAAGTGAGAAAATATTATTGATATTGGGTTTGAATACGAAAAATATTCAGAAAGATAGGAGTATTTGTCATACAGATATGGAAGTACTACATATCAAAATAGGTCAAGAATGGAAAGGAGAGCAAGTAGCAGCAGAATTAGAGAAAGCCACAGAACACAAAACTGTTCGTTATGTAGTTAGTGATGAAGGGAACTAAGGAAGGCGTATAAAATATTGAACTACAATCATATAGAAGACTGTACACATATTTTTGCAAATCATTTAAAACGCTTGTATCAATTAGATGAAGATTCCATAGTGTTCAGCAAACTTATTGGTAAATTACGCCAAAAATGGAATTTAAGTAAAGCTAATAGTAGGTATATGCCACCGTCAATGCGAGGTAAATTGCGTTTTGCTAATATTTTTCCTGCAGTTAATTGGGCGAAAAAGATGTTACAAAATTGGGAAAATCTGCCTACCGACGTTCAAGCAGAAATCTTGTTTTTGAAAGACAAGGAGATCTTCATTAGAGAGTTAGTACAGGTTGAACAACTCGTTAAAACTGTATGTAAAAAATTGAAAAAAGATGGATTTGGGTGCTCACAAAAGCAAGAATTAATGGATAGTTTAATAGAAATTCAGACAGCAATATGGAATGGATTACAACCAAAAGCTATCATCTTTATGGAAAATATCAAGGCATATTTAGAGCGTTTAGACACTAAACATAAGGTGTTAAATGAAGATTTTATGCTTTGTAGTTCTGATATTATTGAAAGTTTCCCGATAGCTATCGGGATTGGAAAATTTAAAACTAAAATAAACTCTAATCGCAGAAGTGGATTGACGGAATTTATTTTCACTATAGCCACTTTTGGAAAAACTTTTTCAATAGATGAAACTCAAAATGCTTTGGAAAGCATAAAATGTAAGCAATTAAAACAACATATGATAAAATCTAAGGCTGCTTAATTTAAGTCCAAAAGTTAGAGAACTTTTCACCCTTGATTGAACAGCCTAGTGCAATTACTTATCATCATAATATGCTATGTTGTGCTTTGGTGCATCCTGATAGACGAGAGGTTTTTGTTTTAGATAGTGAGACTATTCTTAATGAGGATGGTTCAACAAAGAATGATTGTGAGCGAAATGCAGCTAAGCGGCTATTGCAACACTTTGAAAAGGTCTATAAGCATCCTGTTGAAAAATATAACTTTTTAATGGTTGAAGATGCCTTGTATGCAAACGAACCACACATTAGAAAACTTCAAGAGAAAGGAATGAGTTTTATTGTTAATGTAAAACCAACTAGCCAAAAAACACTATTTAAACAAGTTGTAGGTAGACGAGAGCGTAATCAAACTAAAAAGCATGAAGTCACTATAAGTGGAATTAAGCATACTTCTGAATATATTAATAACCTTGTTTTAACGAATAGTGGTGGACTTAGAGTAAACTTTTTGTGTTATAAACAAACGGATAAAAAAGGTAAGGTAACTACTCTTACGTGGATTACAGATATTAAACTCACTAAAAACAATGTTTTTAGTGTAATGAACGCTGGTAGGTCAATCCCGATACCTATCGGGAGGAAAATAGAAAACGAGACCTTTAATACTCTTAAAAACTTAGGATACCATTTTGAACATAATTACGGACACGGAGATGACCATCTATCTATCATTTTTGCTTTTTTGATGTTATTAGCTTTTTTAATTGACCAAATCGTTCAATCAGCTTGTCACATTTTTAGAGCTATTGAAATTGAAATTGAAATAAAAACTAAAATTAAACTTTGGCAATCCATAAAATCTGTTTTTCATACAGTCTTAGTTCAATCAATGAAGCAAATCTACAGATATGTTACTATGCTCTTTGATATAAAAATTGAGTAAGTTAATAGCTTTTATGCCAAATGAAGAATTGCTGTGAGTGTAAAAGATATAAAAGCATTAGGCGACGAAATAGAAATAACAATATGGATAAAACTAGATAAAAGTTCTATGCTACAAAGTGAAGAATTGATAGCAAGAAGAACTGTGAAAAAGAAGCGTTACAAAAACAGGCAATAGAAGCGTGACATTTTT